>JASJCB010000002.1 GCA_030066195.1 Acidobacteriota bacterium | reverse complement strand
ACTCGATTGTTCCCGGGAACAATCGAGTTCCGGATTTTAGGAACTTTGTTGTTGCCGAGAATAACAAAACATATAAATGGGGGTTTATGCAATTGAGAATGTCGTTTAGTTGATTTATGCACCGACTTTCCTTGATTTTTCGAGCGGCTGCCCTATCTGGTCATGGAGTATGTGGACGGCGCCAACATTGATATCTGGTGTCGCCGGTGCATCGCGACCGGAACGAGAAAGCGATCTACCGGCCTTCCTCAGACGCCGCACCTGGACACGCTTGAGCGACGCCGTCTACCACGCCGAACTCAAAGTCCTGGCCCGGGTCGTCCGCGGCGAAACCCCGGAACCCGAAGCCGACACGATCACCGAGGCCTGCCCCTTTAAAAGTCCGGAAGCCTTCACCGAGGAGAATCACCGTTTCCTTTGCGGCCGCCGGGCCGTCACGCAACGCCTGGTGGAGCATCTGCGCACACGCCGCTTCCTCGCCGTGCCGGGCCCGTCCGGCAGCGGCAAATCGTCCGTGGGGCAAGCCGGGCTGGCCCCGCCGTTGCGCGAACGGGGTGACGACATTGCACTATTCACTCCGGCAAACCGGCCGGTTATGGAACTGGCTTTTGCGCTATGTGGACTCTACAAGGCTGCAACGACTACCACTTCCCCGAAGCCCATCCCCAGGAACACCTCCGCCGCCCCAGGCGCCCCGGCGAAGACCTCATCGATTTCCTGCCGGGTATCCCGCCCGGGGAAGAGTCATCAAAACAGCAGGAACCCTAACCTGACCGAAGGCCCAAGTCGATCCGTGGTGGTTTGACAAGACTGCCACTTGCACGGCATGGCGCTGCTGGGTATACTGAACTTGTTTCGTTTCAGACACTTTTTGCGGCAAGGTTGACTCTATGAAAACCACGCTTTCCAGCTTGTTGCTTTTTGCAGTTTTACCCCTGTGGGCCCAGAACGATATCCAGGCCAACGTCAATCTCCAGTTCCGGTTTACCAATCCCGGCGCCCGCGCTCAAGCCATGGGCGGCGCCTTTATCGGGGTGGCCGACGATACCACCGCCATCTTCGCCAATCCCGCCGGTTTGACGCGCATGTCCAGTCGCACCGTCATCTTGGAAGCCAACACCACCCGGCGCGACAACCCCATTCCCTTTTACCAGGGCCGGATACAGCAATTCGGGTCTCAGGACTTTACCTTCGACCTGGAAAGCAGGGACTTCAGCGAGACGGTGACCGGCATTCCCTTCTTTGCCTATGTCAATCCCAAGAGCAAGGTCAAGTGGGGCGTCTTCTATGCCGAGCAGGCCAACTTCGACCGTGAATTCGAAACCGGTCCCATCGGCGTAGTACCCGTCTTCAACCGGCCGGAGGTAGACGAGAACCGCTTGGGCATCTTTCCCAGTTCGGTCGATTCCGTACAGTTGACCCTGCGCTCCCTGGGTTTCAGCGCCGCCGGCAACCTGACGCCCAATCTATCCGTGGGCGCCACCCTGGCTTTCAACCGCATGGACTACGAAACGCACACCACCAGTTTCCTGGACGATCCCCGCCTGGTCTATCCCGAGTTCGAGTTCGATATTACGCCCATCGAGCCCTTCATCGGCCTGCCGGTCGTGTTTGCCGACGCCATGGGCGAGGACGACGACATCAGCTTCTACCTGGGTTTGTTGTACACCGCTTCGGATCGTTTTCACGTGGGCTTGTCCTATAAACGCCAGGGCGAGTTCGACTATGACTATCAAGGCAGTACCGTGGATGACCGCTTCGAGGAACAGGTGGTTCAGATACAGGGTACCTCGACTTTCAACGTGCCCGATGCCATGGGCTTAGGGTTCAGCTTCCTGCCCACCGAAAGCACGATTTTGTCCTTTGAAATCAACCGGGTTTTTTATTCCGACCTCTCCGACGATTATGCCAGGCTGTTCTTCAACGAGGACGACCCCGGCAATTTCAGCCAGGTCGCTGACGACGCCACGGAGTATCGGGTGGGTTTCGAATACCTCTTCCTGAACATGGCCTATCCGCTGGCCGTGCGCGCCGGTTACTGGTTCGAACCCTATCACGCCCTGGTGAACGAGGCGCTGGATACCCAGATCATCTTCCGGTACTTGGATGAATCGGGCGACTTTTTTCAGAACGAACGCAGCACGCCCTTCCTCCAGCGTTTTGCCTCGGACCTCAACCACATCACCTTCGGGTTGGGGATGAGCTTCGGCAAGTACACGCTGGACGCTTCTGCCGATATCGACGATCAGAATACAAGCTTCAGCCTTTCCAGTATCTACCGTTTCTAGCGAGGTGGCCCGATGAAACGTCTCTTCATGATTCTGCTGCTGATGACGGGCAGCCTTGTTTACGCGCAACACAACAACCGCACAGCGCAAGACCTGCAATTTCGGTTCAGTAATCCGGGCGCCCGTTCGCTGGGCTTCGGCGGCGCCTTCATCGGCCTGGCCGACGACGCCACCGCGCCCGTGGCCAACCCGGCCGGCATGGTCCGCACCTCTAAACGCTCGCTGTCGCTGGAGCTGAATGTCAATCGCCGCGATAATGAAATTCCGTTCGCGGGCGGCGATATCATTCAGACCAACCTGTTCGAGTTCGATTTCAACCTACAGGAAACATCTGCGCCCGAAACCCTGTTCGGCGCGCCCTACGGCGCCGTGGTTTTTCCGGTCGGTAAGTGGCGCCTGGCCTTGTTCGCGCACCAACAGGCCAATCTGGAGCGCAGCTACAGCACCGACCAAATCAACATCTGCCAGATCAGCGATAACGACTATCCCGACTGCGAGGTGACCGAGGAGAGCTTCGGACCCGGCAATGATGTGGTGGATATGCAGATCTGGAATTTGGGCGGCTCGGCGGCCTACGCCTTTAACGACAACTTTTCCATGGGTCTGTCCCTGTTCACGTCGGAACTGGACTATCAGGCCGATTCGGTGGTCGATGTGATCCGACCCACGCGCACCGTGCAGGTCAGCAAACTGGCGGGCGGCACGGACACCGATTTCGGCGGCATTTTCGGCGCGCTGTGGCGCATCACCGAGGATCTGTCCGTGGGCGTCACCTACAAATTCCAACCGGAATTCACCTACACCGCGGAACTGGCCAAAAGCGGGCCCCTGAGCAATACCCGTGACGACTTCGTGACCGATGCGCTGTTCAAGATTCCCGACAGTTTTGCGATCGGCTTCAGCATCAACCCCGTGGACGCGGCGACCCTGAACCTTGACGCCAACCGGGTCTACTACTCGCAAATCACCGACGAACTGCTGGATTTCTCGGCCGCGGAAACCCAGGACGGCGCCATCACCCAGAGCATCGGCGATGTGACCGAGATTCACGTGGGTTTCGAATGGATCTTCCTGAACATGGCCAACCCGCTCAGCCTGCGCCTGGGCTATTGGCTGGACCCCTACCACGCGCCCATCAGCAATGTGTCGGACAGCCAGATCCTGGGCGGCCCGGTAACCGACGCCTTCGCCCGCGATATCTTCTTCCTGCAACGCTTCGAGGAAGACGAGAACCACTATGCCCTGGGTCTGGGTTGGACGTTCGGCGAGAAGCTGCAACTGGATATGGCTTACGAGTACGGCGAGAAGAGTTCCAACGGCACGGTCAGCGGCATCTACCGTTTCTAGGAGGTTACGGTGGCCGAAGAGGACCGCATCAAATGGGACCGAAAATACAGGGAACGCAAGGAAACGCCGCGGGTCAACAGCCTGGTTCGCTGTTCGGCGACTCTGGCCCGGCATCCCGGACGCGCCCTGGACCTGGCCTGCGGCGCCGGACATAACAGCCAGTTCCTGGCCGATTTAGGGTTCACGGTGGATGCGGTCGACATTTCTCCCGTGGCCCTGGCCGGGATCCATCATCCCAGGATCTGTACCCTGGAACGCGATCTGGACACATACACCATCACACCGGGCGCCTACGACCTGATTGTGGATACCTATTTCCTGGATCGACGGCTGTTCGGCCGGATCACGGCGGGCTTGAAACCGGGCGGGGTCCTGCTCTTCGAGACCTGGACGGTAGACAGCAAACGCATGAGCAATCCGGCTTTCATGCTGGAACGCAACGAACTGCCGCAGGCCTTCAGCAGCTTGACCACGCTCTCCTACTCCGAAACCGACGGGGTAGCCTCTTACGCGGGCCGGAAATAAAAAACTGTTTCTTCCCGGTGTGTCGGTTTCGAATTCAAACCTCATCATGACACCCCTCGCCTTGGTTGGGGAATTCTTAGGCCTCACCGGGCTTGCCTGCAAATAGGTTGCGGATAGCACTGATCTCCTGTTGGTACACTTCAGGAGTGATTTCGCCCTTATCGAGAAGTCTTTTGATGCGTGCCTCGAAGGCTTCTCGGCCTTCTTCTCGGCCTTCTTGCTTGGCTTCCATATACAAAACCGTTTCTTCTACCGGTGTGTCGAATCCAAACCTCAATTTGACATCCTTCTCGCCCGAGTCCTTGAATTCTTAGGCTTCTCCATGCTTGCCTGCAAATAGGGCGCGCATAGCGCTGATCTCCTGTTGGTACACCTCGGGGGTGATGTCGCCCTTGTCCAGGAGAGTTTTGAGCCGTGTCTCGAAGGCATTGAGAGCCCGTTTATTGGCTTTCTCTTCACCTTCTTCCAGGCCTTCTTGTTTGGCTTCCATATACAAAACCGTTTCTTCTACCGGTGTGTCGAATCCAAACCTCATCATGACCTCCTTCTTGCTCAGGTCTTTGAATCTTTGAGTTAGCCAGGAAATGAAGACCTCTTCCAGGCATTCTATTTTATCCGTGCTCAGAGGAGCATTTCGGATGGTGTTCAGCCAGTCTTTGGCCTTGGTTTCGACAATCGAGGTATTGGACTCCAGGAAAGGCTGAAAGACCGCGTATAACGGATGGTCTTCACCCAACCTAAGGAGCGCCTCATCCAAGTATACGACTTGAAAACCCGATTCGCAACTCGCGAAGTCCCGCCAGGGCATGGTGCGCGGATCGCAGGACCGGTTGGGGAAAATCAAGATGCCGCGCACGCGCCTTTTGGGTTCTTCCAGTTGAAAACCCGCCATTTCCATGAAGATGCGGGGATAGACATTGTCCTCGGGCAGAACCTGGAACTCTATGATCGCCGAAGGGAAGCGATCGTCTTCGGGTTCCAGAATGCCGTCATAGGTTCGATCAACCCGCTTGTAGGCGCGAGAACTGAAGCTGTAGCCGCCGTCCGGGTCGATCGACGTCAAATCGGCAACCATTTCGGGGCATTTTCTGAATAATTGGTAGAAATGAGGATCGGATTCCATAAAGCCTCCGTGGATTGAATCGGCCGGTATCGCCTTTCGGATTTCGTCAAGAGGACCACGGCCACCCTTAGTCTAAGTCATCTAACTACCTGGCTGCCAGGGGTTTTGTTATGGAGCCCCTTTCTCGGGCAGGGGGCGGTGAAGCGGAGTGGCGCCTCGTTCGCAGTTGGCGCGGATGATTGCCGGCAGACCCGGCTGGATGCGGTAGACGCCGTCGTCATCACGGGCCCAAATCTCCGGATACGCGTCCAACAGCTTCAGCACGTGTTCCTTGGGAGTGCCGTTGTCCACGCGCCAGGTCAGGTAATGCGCCACCTCCCCAGGTCGGTAGAGACGGTGCAGGCCGTAGAGGAACCAGGGCGCCGGTTCTTTCGAGTAAAGCAGGCGATCGGGATGGGCCAGGTAGAAGCGGCCGTCCAGGGTGTAGCCTTCCTTACGGGCATCCCAGGCCTCGGCCGCGTTCCATGCACCCAATCCCAAAACTGCCGCGAAGATGACCGCGGGGACCGGCATCCAGCGTAGCGGCAATACCTTGCCGGCCAGATAGGCGGTTACGGCCAGGATGTAGGTGTTCAGCAGGAAGAGTACCCGGTACCAGGGGCCCAGCCCTTCGTAGCCGTGGGTTACCGGCGCGGTCACGGGTACGATGGTAAACAACATCACGCCCAGCGTCCCACCGATGAAGAAGATTTGTTGGAAACTCAAGCGGCGTAGCGCCAGGGCGGCAACCAATAGGCCGAAGGTAACGGCGGCGAGCAGGTAGCCGCCGTTATTGCCGCCGAACATAAAGGGGTAGCGGGTCAGGAACAGATCATACTGACTCAGGAAGGACATATCCATGGGTTTCCCGCCGGCCCCGAGCGACAGGAAGCGATAACCCGCGTACAGCAGACCGCAACCGAAAACACCCACCGCCGCACCGAAGCGACGCGCCTTCAGGTAGAAGCAGATCAAGACGAAGAAGGTCCCCGAGACGTAGACCTCTTTCGCGGTACAGGCAAGCAGATAAAACGCGGACGCCGTCCACATGTAGATCTGTTTTCCCTCTTCTTCCACCGCCTTCAGACAAAACAACACGGCGGCCAGGGAGAAGGCCAGGCCTTCCAGGTAATGCCGGGTCGATAGGAATTCGAGCGTGACGATGGAAGACGGCAGGAACGGCCAAAGCAGGACTGTCGCCAGGGCGATACCTTCGTCCATCAAACGGCGCAGCACCAGGAACAGCAGGCAGGCCGTAACCCAGAAGGAAAACAGCGAATGCCAATAGGCCGGCGCGGTGGACGTGGGGTGAAACAGGGTATCGATCCAAAAAGTGAAGGTGAACCAAGGCGTCACCGAGTTATTGAGACTGAGTTTGGACACCAGCTCCGGCCCGAAGTAGGCGATGGGATTGGGATGATCGCGCACAAACACCCGGTGCGGGCTGTCGTCCTCGAACCACCAGTCACCGGGCGTTGCACTGATCAGCAAACCCTGAATAAGGACGGGCATCAACAAGCATCCAAAGAAGCCTAGGTCTCGCCGGGAAGTCAAGCGTCTGTACTGGTCGATGTGGCTGCTCCGATACCGGTGAGGGGCGGATCTTCAGGATCGCCGCAACGATCGGCCACCAGGAAGCGCGGCCGGGCCTTCACCTCTTCATAGATACGGGCGATATAGGTCCCCATCACGCCCAGCGAGATCATGATACAGCTGCCGGTGATCAGCAGCAACAAGATGACGGTGGTGAATCCGTCCACGCCGCCGCCGAAGAATTTCATATACAGCGTCTGGCCGCCCAACAGGATGGAAAAAGCCAGGAAGACGCCGCCTATCAAGGTGGTCAACTGAAGCGGCAACGAGGTGAAGGAGGTTATCCCGGTCACGGCCAGGCGCACCAGTTGGAAGAAGGCCCAACGAGTGCGACCACCCACCCGTTCCGGCACGGAAAAAGGTACCTCGCGCCTGGGAAAACCAAGCCAGGCGGCCATCCCCCGAAAGAAGACGTTGCGTTCTCCCATGCGTCGCCAGGCCTCGACGGCACGTCGATCCAACAGTTTGAAATCGGTCGCGCCGTCCAGCCCTTCCCCGGGCAAACCCGACAGCAGCGAATAGAAGATCTTGGTACACAGCCGATGCCACAAGGGCGTGCGGCGTTTGTCCCTTTTGACTGCTTCCACGATGGGCACGCCTTCGCTTTGCCAGATCTCGACCAAGGTGGGGATGAGTTCCGGCGGGTGTTGAAGGTCGCCGTCCATGATCACCACGGCCTCACCGCGCGCATCGGCCAAACCGGCGGCCAGGGCTGCTTCCTTGCCGAAATTCCGGCTTAAACGCAAACCGCGGATACGCCCGTCACCGCCGGCCGCACGACAGATATCCGGCCAGGACTGATCCTGACTGCCGTCATCCACCAGAATCATTTCATAGGTCAGGTCCAGGGTAGACAGAACTTCCGTCACCCTGGCCGTGACCTGAAGCAGGTGATCGCCTTCATTGTAGACGGGGATCACCACGGAAAGTATCGGTACGGACATGACTTCTCAGGCTACCTCTGCTGTACGGCTGCCGCGCTCCCAAGCGACGCGTTATGGCAACCTTAGCAAAATCGGGGCCTGATGAACAGAACTCTACTTGACTTGAAACTCCGGCCAGTGGCCCAACAGGGTGTCCAGCTTACGGGTCAAGAAGGGTTGCAGCAGGTCATCATCCAAAATGATGCGTAACCCGCCGATCAAGGTTTGGCGCATTTCCTGTGTCAGGTCGTTGGAGTCCTCGGCCAGGGAGACCAGGCAATCCAAGACCTCGTGTATGGTGATATTGTCGGTTGAGACTTCCTCGTCGCCCACCATCAGGTGACCGACCGCGCGTTGCTGACTTTTGGGTTTGCCCCAGCTGGGAAGCGTGTTCTTTTTCTCCGGGCGGCCGAATACCTCGATGGTATGGATCGACTCCTTCAACCCGCGCTGCAGGGCTTCCAACTGATTCAAAAAGGTCTGGCGGTTGACGAAATCGTCGCCCCCCAGGTGGTTCCGCATGCGTTTCAAAATGTCCAGCGGCTTCCGACAAGTGGTGCCGCCTTCTTGCAACAGCTCTTCAACCTTTGTCTTCCATGCTTTGATGTGAGGGTTGTGGAATCCCTCCTGTATCTTCATCAAGGCGGGTATCTCTTCAGTAAGGGCTTTGAGCTCGGTGATCAGATTTTTCGTCTCCAAGGGTAGCCTCCTGTTAGAGAGCGTGCTTTGGATAGTATCACTTTTTTGACCCAAACGTCAGCATTCCCAAGCGGATCTGATGATTTTTTTGCAATTAAGCAAGTAAGAGCTTTGTAAAAAATCGGCTTTTTCCGTCTCCGCTTGCTAAACCCTGATGTCTGTTGCCTTGTCACAGCAGTATGATGAACGTGAGTGAAGGAGGTTACCTTGGCTTTCGGTTTGTGTCTCTTATTGTGGCTGGGTCCGGCCGGCGGACCAACCCCGGACTTCCCTTACGAGGCCGCCGGCCTGGACGAGCGACGCGCGGCGGTACACCTGTTGGACCGCCTGGGTTACGGACCGGAGCCCGGCCAGGTGGACGCTGTTGTCGCCATGGGCCTGGAGAACTGGTTCCGAGCCCAATTATCGGGCCGAACCGCCGATCCCGCCCTGGAGCGACGGCTGAAGACCTTGCCCGCGCTCGGCATGACCGCCGAGGAGATATTCCGCACCTATCCAACCCGCGCCAAGGTGGCCCGCCTAGCCGTGCAAGCCGGTGTCGTTGCCGATCAACAGGAAGCACAGGACCAGCCTCAAAAGGTCAGGGAATTCGGCCGCGAGCGGGGCTTCCGTTCACCCGCCGAACTGATGCACGACCTGTTCGGCCAGAAGATTACCCGCGCCGTCTACGCCGAAAACCAAATGCACGAGGTCTTGACCGACTTCTGGTTCAACCACTTCTACGTTTCCATTACCGACAGCCGGGCGCGGACCTTCGTGCTGTCCTATGAATACGAGGCCATCCGCCCGCATGTATTGGGCTCGTTCCAGGACATGCTGACCGCGAGCGCCAGGCACCCGGCCATGTTGCTCTACCTGGACAATGCCGGTTCCAGCGCGGGCAAGGAAGCGCCGACCACCGCCGGCATGATGGCCGAAAAACGCCGTGGGAAACGCAACCTTCCCCGTCGCAACCGCAATCGCGGCATCAACGAGAACTACGCCCGGGAACTGATGGAATTGCATACCCTGGGCGTGGACGGCGGCTACACCCAGCAGGATATCGTCGAGGTGGCGCGCGCCTTCACCGGCTGGACCACCTTACCCGCCGACCGGCCCGATGCCGAGCGCCGCCTGCGCCGCGCCCGCAAGCTGGGTTTCCGGCGCGACGGCCTGTTCCTCTTCCGCGCCGACATGCACGATGCCGGCCCTAAAACCATCCTAGGCCGCAAATTCAAGCGAGGCGGCGGCGTGGAAGAAGGCGAGAAGGTGCTGGCCATGCTGGCCGACCATCCCTCCACGGCTCGCTTCGTCACCGCCAAATTTGCCCGCCGCTTCGTTTCAGAAAACCCGCCTCAAGCCCTGTTGGATCGCCTGGCTGAAAATTTCCGCAAGACGGACGGTAACCTGAAACACCTGCTGGTCACCCTGGTCAATTCTCCGGAGTTCTGGGCCGACGATGCGGTAGACGCCCGCGTCAAGTCACCCTTCCGCCTGGCCGTCAGTGCCCTAAGGGCCATGAACGCCGAGATCGACCGTATCCGTCCGCTGAAACAGTGGATCGGTAAAATGGGCCAACCTCTCTACGGCTTCCAAGCCCCCACCGGTTTCCCCGACGAGGCCGCCTTCTGGATCTCTTCCGGCAACCTGGCCAATCGCATGGACTTCGCCGTTCAACTGGCCTCCGGCAAAATCCAGGGCGTCAATATAAGGCGCAAGCATCTGGTCGGCTCCCTGAAGGAAATTACCGCAAGGTTCCTACCTGAAAGGGACACGGACGACCTACAGGAAACCCTCAAGCACAAGGCGCACCTGCTGCCGCAAACCGAGGGCGAAAGCCTCTCGCAACAGTTACTCGCCTCCTACGGCTACCTGGACGAGTGGAAGGCCGCCAAACCCGAATTGGACAACAAACACCGACACGCCGCCCTGATCATGGGTTCGCCGGCATTTCAAAAGCACTAGGAGGCAAGCCGTGAAGCGACGTCAGTTCCTGCAAACCACCGCCGTCGGCCTGAGCGCCCTGGTCTTCAGCCGTGCGCCGATCCGGGCCGCATCAACCGCCGGACGCAAACAGCCCACGTTGGTCGTCATCTTCCAACGCGGCGCCATGGACGGCCTGGCCGCCGTGCAGCCCCTGGACGACGACAACCTGAAGCGGTTGCGGCCCCGCCTGGCCATGAGCCGCAAGGGCAGACAGGGCGAGACCCTCCTCCAGTTGGACGGTCGCTTCGGCCTACATCCCGCCATGGCCCCCCTGGCTCCGCTTTTCGCCCAAAAGAAACTGGCGATCATCCACGGCGCCGGCCTGCCGATTGCGGTGCGCTCCCACTTCGACGCCCAGGATATGATGGAAACCGCCACGCCCGGCGTCAAGAGCACGCCCACCGGCTGGCTGAACCGCCTGCTGGCCCAAGGTTTGGGTAACGGCGGCCCCTTCAACGCCCTCGCTTTGTCGCCCGACCTGCCGCGCGCCTTCCACGGCCCCCAAAAGGTACTGGCCATGGAAGACCTGCGCGACCTGGCTCGAACCGGCGCCAGGGGCGGACCGGTCGAGGCCTTCCAAGCGCTTTACGGCGAGGCGGCCGAAGAACTTCTGGCCAAAACGGGCCGCGAAAGCCTGGAGGCGTCCCGCATCCTGGCCAATCTGGACCTGGAGCCCCCCGGCGGCATCGACTACCCAAGCGGCGCCCCGGCCACGGGCCTCAACCAGGTCGCCCGCCTGATCCACGCGGATCGCGACGTCTCGCTGGCTTTGATCCCTTCCGGCGGCTGGGACACGCACATCAACCAGGGCGCGCAACGCGGAGCCTTCTCGCGAGCAGCCGGGAATTTCGCCCGCTCCATCGACGCCTTCTGGCGGGACCTGGGCAAAAAGCACCAAAAAAACGTCCTGGTCCTGACTATGACGGAGTTCGGTCGCACGGTCGCGGAAAACGGCACCAACGGCACGGACCACGGACGCGGTTCCTGCTTCTTCGTCCTGGGTCGCAAAGTACGCGGCGGCAAGGTCTACGGCGAGGTCCCCAAGCTGACCGAAAAGAACCTGGAAGACGGCCGCGACCTGCCGGTCACCACGGATTTCCGAGAAGTCCTGGCCGGAGCGGTCCGCGACCACTTGAAGATAGACTACGACGAAACCCTGTTCCCCAACTGGCAGGGCCGCCCGCTGTCCTACCTGCGCCGATCTTGAACGAATCCCCAGGGGATCCAACCGGCTTCAGTGTTTCCCAAGCAAGGTAACCACCGCGCGACCCTTTCGGCGGCCCTTGGTTTCCGTCTTGTAGGTGAAACTGACCTTTTTGATGACACGCTTGCGGCCGGACAGGTCGATGACACGGGTTTCCCCGCCTGCCGGAATGAACTTGCGGAGTTGAATATCCTGAACATCGCCGTTGCCGTAGTGAACCTTCAGATCGATGAAGCGCACGCCGTTTCTGCGAACCTTCAGCTTGATTTTGGAAAACTTACCTTCTTTGGCGGTGACCTGGATGACATCGCGCTCCGCGCGAATCTTGACTTCTCGTTTCCCTAATACTTCCCATTGGCCCGCGAAAACGCTCGGCCCGAGCAAAGACAATGCTACCAGGAGCAGGATTTTCATGAGAGCACCTCGCATGATGGAATAACTCATCCTAATACAAACGTTTCAGCCGTCCAAATGGAAAAGGCTCTCGACCGAATTTTCAGAGCTCTGTCAAAGTCAAACATGAGCCGTTGACAGTCCCGATTTGCTCGATTCTTCCTGGGGGAAGACATGAACATCAAAAGGCGGATCTTCAGGCCTTCCCCCAGGAAGAATCGAGCAAATCGGCCGGTCGGTTTCCATTCGGCTTATGCCTTGGGCGGTACCCACCCATAAGACATCGGATCTCCTCACGGTTTTGACGAGTTGCTGCCCTGAACGCTCGCTTCTCGTAATGCCGGCGCGAAGGAACGTCCCCACGTGTTTTTAACGCTCAGCCTTGGTGTTCGTGCAACTTATTTACCCCGTCGGCCGACTTTGCATTGGCGAGAGGAGATGTGGATGAAACACCTTGTTCTCGGATTCGGCATCATCTTGCTTTGTAGCTCCGGTCTGCTGCTCGCTCAAGAAGACAATCAAACTCAATCTTTTGCTGCCGAACGCGCCGAACAGATTAAAAATCTCAGCTATCACCTTATCTTCGATCTGAAGAAAGGGCAGCAAACCTATTCGGGCCGGGCAAGGCTTCGCTTTACCTTAAGCGACACCCTCAAGCCGCTGGACGTGGACTTCGACGGCAAGGACATCATCTCTCTGACCATCGACGGCGACAAGGTCGACAGCTACCGCTTCAACCCGGACGCCGGACGCATCAGCATCCCCACGAGCGCCCTGAAGCGGGGTGATCTGGAACTGGTCATCGACTACGAGGGCGCTTATGTGCAGAACGGCCAGGGCTTGCATAAGTTCGTGGATCCCAAGGACGGCTTGGAGTATCTGTACACCCATTTCGAGCCCAACGACGCCCATCGCCTCTTTCCCTGTTTCGACCAGCCCGACCTCAAGGGCAGCTACCGGGTAGAAGTAGTGGCGCCGGTGGATTGGGTGGTCGTCAGCAACGGCGCTCCGCTCTCCAAGCGGCGGGAAGACGGTAAGTTGCGTACCAAGTTCAAGGAAACCAAACCCTTCAGCACCTACATCTTCCAATTGAGCGCCGGTCCCTACGCAACCTGGCACGACCACACCTTCCGCTATCCGCTGGGTTTGTACGCCCGTCAGTCTCTGGCCGAGTACGTGGACGCCGAGCGCTTCCTGGAGGTCACCCGCAAGGGTTTCGACTTCTTTGAAGCTTATTTCGATTACCCCTATCCCTTCGAGAAATACGACCAGTTACTAGTGCCCGAATTCAACATCGGCGCCATGGAGAATGTTGCGGCCGTCACCTTCAACGAAGGCTATATCTTCCGGACCAAGCCCTCCCTGCGCCGCTTGCAGGGACGCGACCTGACTATCTTCCACGAAATGGCGCATATGTGGTTCGGTGACCTAACCACCATGGTCTGGTGGAACGACCTCTGGCTGAAGGAAAGTTTCGCCACCTATATGTCCTACCTGGCCATGGAGGGATTAGGTAATAAAGACGCCTGGGTCCTGTCGGCCGGTTCCAAGGATTCGGCCCTGCGCAGTGATCAGATGGTCACCACGCACCCCATCCTGGCCGAGGTCCCCGACGTGCGCGCCGCCGCCCAAATCTTCGACGGCATCACCTACGGCAAGGGCTTTGCCGTACTGCGCCAGTTGGATTACTACCTGGGCGGCACCATCTTCCGCGACGGCTGCCGACGTTATTTCAAGCAGCATGAGTATGGCGTCACCACGCTCAACGATTTCATCGAGGCCCTGGAAGCCGTCGCCGGGCGCGAGCTTGACGATTGGGTCCAACAATGGCTGGCCACGTCGGACGTCAATACGGTCACCCTGAACTACAAGGTGGTTGACGGGAAACTTGCCGACGTGGTGATCAGGCAGGAACCGGGCAAGGCCAATGACGTCCTGCGCGTGCACGCAACCGATATGGCCCTGTTCTATATGAATGAGAACGGATTCGCCGAGTTGGGTGAAGCCGTTCGCGTCATCTACGACGGCGCCGAAACCCGCCTTAAGCAGTTGAACGGCAAAAAAGAACCCGTCTTCATCCTGCCCAACTATTCCGATTACGACTACGCCAAGGTGCGCCTGGACAAGCGGTCCCTGGCTTGGGTGCGCGGCAATATCCAAAAAATCGCCCACACCCACACCCGCCAAACGGTCTGGCGGATCCTTTGGGATATGGTTCGCGACGCCCAACTATCGGCACATGTCTATTTGGATCTTGGCCTACCCGCGCTGCAAACGGAAACCGATGACGCCCTCCACCGGCAGATTCGCGACCGCATGGGCGCCGTCATCAGGAACTATATCCCGGATGAGAACGAGCGACAGAACCGGCGTCGGAGTATGCTGGCATTGGGCCGCGAGCAATTGGCGAAGGCCGAGCCCGGTTCCGAGAAACAACGAACCTGGTACGGCATGGCCGTCGATTTTGCGGAAACGGAAGAGGAACTGAATTACCTGAAAGACCTTTTGGAAGGCCGAACCTTGGACGGTTTCGATATGACCGCCGACCGCAAGTGGTCGCTGGTGCACCGCCTCATCGCCTACAACCATCCTCGCGCCGCGGAGATGACAGCCCTTGTGGACAAGGGAGAGAATACGGCGCGGGCCAAACGCAATCGCCTTTACGCGGAAGCCTTACGCCCCGATCCAAGCGCCAAACAGGAGGCCTGGCTACGCGTCATCGAGGGCAATTATTCCCTGCGTGAAACCTTCAGCATTGCACGGGGCATCCACCATTCAGGTCACAAGGAGTTGTCCCGGCCCTTCATCCAAAAGTATTTCTACATCCTGCCCCAATTGTGGAAGACCAGAGAGTGGGTCTACGTCTCGCGTTTTGCCGCCACCCTTTTTCCATGGTACGGATACGAGGATACGCTCTCCGCGGCCGATAGCTTTTTGAAACAAAAAGATATCGATCAGACCCTCCGCAAACTTGTTCTGGAGCAGACCGACGGTCTCGAGCGCACCATGAATATCCGCGCGGCTTACGGCGCCGCGACCCCTGAATAAGGAGCGAATTTGTTTAACCTGTTGCTCCTTGCCTTCCTGAACCCCATATCCACGATGGGTACGCCGCCTCTCACGCACGCATTTGCCGAACAACGCGCCGCCATGGTCAAGGTGAACCGCTACCAACTGAACTTGGACCTGGATCGTAGGGGTTTCAGCGGTCGGGTGACCATTCACCTAACGCTCAAACAAGCCGGAAAGGACCTCACCGTGGATTTTCAGGGAAAAGAAGTCACCGCCGTCAGTCTGGATGACAAGGGCACCATCGACGACTTCCGGTTCGGCGAGGGCCGCATTACCATCCCCGCTTCGGTACTGACGCCCGGAAAGCATCGCCTGACAATCTCCTTCAAGGGTCGCAACGGTCGTGACGGCAGCGGATTGATTCGCTATGTCGATGACCGCGACGGTCGCGTTTATTTCTTCTCAGATCTGCAACCTTTTTTTACTCACCAGGTCTTCCCATGCTTCGATCAACCCGACATGAAGGCGCCGATTGCCTTGCAAGTCAAAGCGCCGCAAGGCTGGCTCGTGGTGAGTAACAGCCCGGGTAAAAACACGGGACAGGGCATATGGCAATTTACCGAGACCCCGCCCTTGCCCACCTACCTGTTCCATGTCAGCGCGGGCCCCATGGCTGTCCGCCGTGCAAAGGGCTCGCAAGATCGCTACCCCATGGCCCTCTATTGCAGAAAATCCCAGGAGGACCTTCTGCAAGCGGAAGAAATCTTCGACCTTACTCGCAAAGGACTGAACTTTTTCGAGGACTGGATGGGTGAGCCCTATCCCTTTGCCAAATATGATTACGTGTTCAGCCCCGTCGTCTTCCACGGCGGCATGGAGAATCCGGGAGCGGTCATCCTCAGCGAGGATTACTTGCGGAAGAATATGTCTCCAGCCGGCAAAGAACGTCGCAATGCGGTCATTCTACACGAGATGGCGCATATGTGGGTTGGCAACAAAATCACACCGACATGGTGGAACGATATTTGGTTGAATGAGGGCCCGGTCAACTACCTGGGGCGGCTGTCCCAACAGAAATTGGGCGTGGACAAGGACGACTACTTCACCGGGCAACGGGTAGAAAGAGGCCGGATGATCGATAGCGGTGAAAGCAGTCATCCCTTGCTGACGGAGGCCCCCGACACCCACGCGGCTATGATGCTGTTCAATTCCGTTATCTACGGCAAAGGCCTGGCGGTACAACGCCAACTGGCGGAACTGTTGGGGCCTCAAGATTACCAACGTGTGATCCGCTACCTGTTGAAGCGGCACGGTTGGGGCAATGTGGACCGGCGAGACTTCATGATCGCCCTGGAAACCGTGACCGGTCGCTCCTTCGACCCCTGGCGACAACAGTGGCTGTCGACACGGGGTATCAACACCGTCAACCTGATTTGGGAAGCGAAAGAAGGACGCATCGCCGGCGCCGCCGTGATACAGCAACCGGATCTGGACGACAACCTGCGCTCTCACGCGTTGGAACTTGGCCTGTTCTATCCGCAACCGAACGGCTCCGTAAGCATGACCGAAAGCATCCCGCTGCACCTGGAAAGCTCCAGCCGAAAACTGGATTTACTGAGAGGTCGGCCGGAACCCGCGATCATGCTGGTAGACCCGCACGACCAGGCGTTCGTTCGCACGGCTCTGGACAAGCGTTCCCTGGGAAACATCCGGGATGTCTATCCCAAGATTGACGACTTTCAGGCGCGATTGAAAATCTGGAAGGTGCTGGTGGATATGGCGGGCGACAAGCCTCTGCCCATGGCGCGGTTCATAGACTTGGGCCTGAGCTTTACCGAACAGGAAAAAGACATCCGCCTGATGGGCGATATATTGGACGACATGGTTTTGATTACTATCAACGTGATGGATGAAAAACACCGGCGAAGCCATGGCGGCCGTTTATTCGAGAAGGCCAAACGAAAGGTCACAACACTGCCTTTTTCAAAGGAACGCGGCTTGTGGTTCGACGTCCTGCTGGCCGTTGCAGAAACCGAGGAACAGTTGGATTGGCTGTACCGACTTTATAGCGGGATGGAACGTTGCCGCGAAAAGTTGGTCTTCAGCAGGGAGGATAAATGGCGTTTCTGCGCCCGCCTGGTGGCCCAAGGCAACTTGATGGGCGCCGTTTTGGTCAAGGAACTGACGGCTGAGGACACCAAATGTCCGTTGGGAAAACAATACCGCAAGATGATCGACGTGGTGACCCCCACGGCCGCCGCCAAACAAAAGGCATGGCAAACCCTGACGCGGGACGATCTTCCCTTGGATGAGCTGATCGTTTTGGCCGGGGGTTTCCACGACCCGAGACGGCCGGACATGACTGAAGCTTACGTGCAGCCCTTCTTCCGGGAACTGGCCCGCATCTACAAGGAACACGGCACCGCCAGGGCCGCGGCCTTCAACTCCAGACTCTTCCCCAGGTACGGTGGAAAAAAGGCCGTTCGGGCCGCTCGCGCCTTTTTGAAAAAGCATGAAGAACCGGCATTACATTACATGGTCAACCGAGGGCTGGATCGCCTGAAACGACGCGAGGCCCTCATACACTAGTGAAAAGGGGTCGTGACGCGTCACGACCCCGGCTGCCGGAAACGGGTCGCCGCGATCAAGCGCCGCCCATGCAAAAGACGTTCAACTTGTTGCCGTCCAGGTCGCGGAAATAGCCGGCATAAAAGCCGCTGTCACCGCGAGGACCGGCGGGTCCTTCATCGGCGCCGCCCAGCTCAATAGCCTTGTTGTAAACCGCATCCACCTGTTCGCGAGTTTGAACGATCAGGGCAACCATGGTGCCGTTACCCGCGGTGGCTTCCTTTTTGTCGTAGGGTACGGTCACTGAGAGGGCGGGTTTGCTGGGATCGACAGCCCAGGCGATAAAGGTTTCTTCTTCCATAAAACGCCGGGCGCCGATTAGGGCCAGCAACTCGTCATAAAACTTGACCGCACGGGGCAGGTCATTGGTTCCCAGGGTGACATATCCGATCATCGTAGGTCTCCTAAAAACATCTTTTAAGGCGGGAATGATCCACCGGTCAAGCATAGCACACGCGCAAGAGTATGGGGCTTCTTCCAATTAAGGGTCTTGGGTTCGTCTGCCAAAGAAGGCCGACAGCATATCCAGCAGGTCCGTAACATCCACGGGATCGGGCCAAAGTCCGATTGCCTGGCGATAGGCGTTGTAATCGGCGGTGTCATAGGCCACCAGGGTTCCGGGACTAAGGGTGGTTACCAGGACGCGCATGCCCATGGGATCGGTAATGACCCGATGGGCGCTGTTCAGGTCGAAGATGCTGTTGGGATCGAAGAGATCGGCGCATTCGAAACCTCGTAAGGTCAGCAGGCCGCTGTTCGGGTTGCGCTCCAAATCCAAGATCGCTCCTTTCGTTTGCAGGGTAGCGAAAACCGATTCGCCGTTAGGGCTTACCACCACACCGTTATCCGCTACAACCCCGCTGCAATTGATCGGCAGGTTGAAGCTGTTCGGCGACATCGTGGCGATGAAACTCAGCTCCCCGGTAGCCGCATTGCGCGAGAAGATCCCCATCCAATCATCCCAACCGGTAGAGCAAAAGGTGCCCGGCGCGCCGAATTGGCCCACGGCATAGAGATGACCGCCGTCCGGACTGACGGCCAGGTTGTTGGTGCAACCCAAACCGTCGACACCGCCGAAACCGTCCCGGTAGGCTGCGACATAGGTCAACTCGCCGGTTATCTCATCGCGTTCAAAAGCGACCACGGCGTGACTTCCCAGTGCCGAGACATACAGGTGCCGACCGTCCGGGCTCAGGGTGAGTGATTCCGGTGAGTCCATGTGCACGACCGGCGGCGCGTTGTTCTGGTAAACGTCGATAAAGGTCAGGGCGCCGCTCGTGCTGTTGCGCGTAAAGGCCGTCACGGCGCTGTCACTGCGAGCGGCCACATAGACATGCTCGCCGTCCGGGCTGACGGCAACGTCCATCGCCCCGCCCAGGCCGACGGCCGACCCTCTCACCTGGTCTTCGATCACTTCCACCAGGGTCAGTTCGCCGCTGGTTTCATTGCGCGAAAACACGGTGACCGCGCTGTCCGTCAAGGCGGCGGTATAGACGTGCTTCCCATCGGGGCTGACCTCAGCCGAACGAATGCCGGTCAAACTGTCGATCCCGCCCTGTCCGTCAACATATTCAGCCACAAGACTCAGCTTACCGGTAAATTTATTCATGGAGAGCACGGTTAGGCCGTGGTCCAGTGAGCCGGGCACGTAGATGTGTTTTCCGTCCGGACTTATCGCGGTGTCGAAAGCGCCTCTCATGAAGTTGATATCCGGTTGGTTGTCGGCTTTCTTGTCTACAAAAAAAAGTTGGGCCCAGAGCGGTAGGGCGGTCCCCATCAAAACAACGGCAGCTAAGACTCTCATATTTCCTCTATCTCCAGTATGTACGTCGGCTTAGGTAGATCCTGTCAAAACCGGCTTGACCCTAATTCATATCCATCAGTCCTACACTCTTACAACGCATTCGCTGATTAAAACGGGTCATATTAATTCCGTTATTGTAGCAATAAGCGGTTGCGGTTCAAACGTCTTTTGCGGCATCGGGATCAGGCGCGGTCGCCCGGGCAGGATTACGCTTTTTGATTTCGGCGGTTTTCCACTAAACCAAAAACGACCGCCGGCGTTTTACGGCTGGAGTATAAGTGACCAGGAGGATTCGTTCATGAACGTAATCGTACTTTTACTTGCCCTATTCCCAACCGCCGCCGATGCCAAACAGATTCAAGACCTTCGCTCCTTTGAAAGACCCGGTGACGTAACCGAGGATATTTATCTCAGCAACCCCTATTCCATGGAATTTTCCGCGGACGGCCGCCTTTTCATTGCCGATCGCACCACCAGTCAGATCCATTGCTGGAACGCTGACGGTTCCTACAAGAAAACCTTCGGCCAACAGGGCGAGGGACCCGGCGAGCTGTTCTTTCCCTACAAGATCGAAGCCACGGGCAATAAACTATTCGTCTGGTCCCAGAACGCCCAGATGTCCATTTTCGATTTGGACGGCAAATTCGAGAGATCTTTCAAATATGCCGGAAGCCAGGTGCGGAACTTCGCCGCCCTGAGTGAGCACCTGTTCCTGTTCGCGGTGCACCAGTTCAAAAGCCCTACCGATGCGCGTGTGGCTATTTTGTTGGTGAACGATGAGGGCGAAACCGTAAAGACGGTCAAAGCGTGGAAGAACGACATGCTGCTGGCGCCGATCGAGGGCAATAACGACACCACCATCAAGGCGTTCGGCGCCGAGACCGACATTCAGGAAGCCGGCGACGGTACCTGGTACATCGGTTATTCCGCCGAGAAGTTTCTGTACCGGGTCAACGCCGGGGGCGAGATCATCGGTCAGAAACGCTTCGATCTGCCCACCTCCAAACCCACGGAAGCCGATAAAGAGCTCTACTATTCCATGAGCTTTCCCGCGCCCAACGGTCAGCGTATCAGCCTCAAGAATCTGCCCAACCTGAAGGTGGACTTCAATCATAACAAGGCCTACTACACCCAGTTCACCGTTATGGGCGACCAGGTGATCTTCGTGCTGCACCCGCTCGGCGGCACCAACGGCGTGGGCCATGGTTTCTCTCAAGGAACCTATGTAACGGCCGATCTGAAGACCGGTAAACCCTTATCCCGAGGCCGTTACGAGTACAAGGAAGACTCCATGCTGCTGCTGCGCAACGGTCATATCCTGGGCCTGTTGGTCAACGAGGACGACAGCTTCGATATCCTCGACATGAAGATTTCGTCTTTGCGCGCCGCCGGCAATTAGACCCCTTACTAACCGTGCCGAAAAGGGGGAGTATGCGTCACTGCATGCTCCCCCTTTTCCATTGCAGCGTAAACGGTCTCCTCCCTTGTCTCAAAAATTGGGATAAACCAACGCGCGGACGGGGGCGTTCAACGAACTGCAACCTGAATTGCGGACCCGCCGACAATCGAGGATGACGATCATGAAACTTGTGTTCCTATTGCTTCCGTTTTCCCTGTTCGCCCAAGAAATACAGTTCAAGCCGGATGACTTGGACAAAATCGTCAACAACGCCAACAACGTTTTCAAGCAGGCCTGGCCGATCGCGATCAAGATGCTGGAAAGTGAGATGCAGCGCTCGTTCGCGGAAATGAACGACGGCGACATGATACGCAAGATCCGCGTGACCAAACTATCCATGGATTCGCCGCCCACCCTCGAGTTGATGCCGTGCCCCGACGGCGACAAAGATTGTCGACGTATGCGCATGCGCTTGCCCGGGAAAGGCAACTGGTCCATCAAGGTCGCCGGTGAGATCATCCCGCCCTGGCAGCGGTCCCAGACCAAATGGCGGAAGCTGCGCCTGTCTTTGAAAGATCTCAGCCTGGAGCAGGACTTCGAGTTGCGCTTCTACGACGGCAAGGTGAGCGTGGCGACCGCGGGCCCGCCCAAACTTACCTTCCGCCTGACCTCGCCCAACCTGATTTACAAGGCGGTGCTGGCCGCCGCGCAACGGTTCATGAAGTCCTCCCTGAACGAAGTCTTGAACGAAGGTTTCATGGAAGAACTACCCCTGGCCGAAATGGCCCTGGTCGCCGGCGGCGGCTTCGACCTGAAGTCCATGATCGGCGGCCTGGGTGAACGGCTGGACCCCGAAATGGAGCCGGACGATGCGGAGGACGTCTACGAGGAAGTGCTCTCCTATGTCTCCCTGGACGGCCCCATTCCGGTCAATCCCGAGATCACGCCGTTTGAGCAGAAACTTGAAGACGACGCTTTCGATGTCTCCTTCCGCAAGGAAAATATCGATGTCTTCGCCGACACCTTCATGGCCGAGGCCGATGTCCGCATTCCGCCCGGCACCCAGTTAAAGCACGTCACCTTCAAGCTGGGCGAACGCGAACTAGCCAGGCTGACGAAACCGCCCTACCGGGTGAGGGTCACCCCCGACGACAGTTCGCAGGTGCTGCTGGCAACCGCCACCCTCAGCGACGGCATCGTGGAAGACGACTACCTGTTTATCGAGGGTCGCGGCCATATCGAGGAAATGGAGGTCCAGTATGTCAAGGTCCCGCTTTCCTTCCCCACCAATCCTTTCAGCAAGGAAGAGTTGCTGGCCCTGAAGCCTGACCGTTTCGAGGTGACCGAGGAAGACGTTCCCCAGACCATCACCAGTTTGGAAATCTCTATGGATCGACCCCTGGCCTTTGCCGTGGTCATGGACATGTCGGCATCCATGCAGGGCGAACGTTTGAAGCGCGCTCGCGCCGCCGCTGCAAAATTTGTGGATCGCATGGCGCGACCCGGCGATGTCATGCGCCTGGTGTCCTATAACAACAAAATCACCGCCGGCCCGCGCCTGACGCATAAGATGGATATGTTGAAAGCTATTGCCGGCCTTCGTAAGGTCAAGGGCGGCACCCATACCTTTACGGCCGTCAACAAAGCGCTTAACCTGCTCGATGAAGAGGACACGGGCGCCATGCGCGTGGTGCTGGTGATTACCGACGGCTTCAACTCGGGCGGCAAGGTCACCATCAAAAAGATCCTCAACCGCCTGGCTCGATCCCAGGTGCAACTCTACACGGTGGGTATCAGCGTGGCGCGCGGAGAATTTCGTGGCGGCGGAGAGAACTTCTCTCCCAGGTTCCGACCCAAGTTGGTGCACCTGCAAGATCTCTACGACATGGCCGTGATCACCGGCGGTCGTCCCTTCTTCGTGGACAAACCCGCCTGGCTGGATCGCGCCTTTTCCCAGATCGAAGAGGAACTGCGCAGCCAGATGACCCTGGGTTACACCTCCAACCTGCGCGACCGCAAGAGCGGCTGGCGTCGTATCGAGGTGACCCACCTGCCGAAAAAGATCCCCATCCGTCACCGCGAGCGCTACTGGAAGGAATAAGAACCGTCCCCTCCCTTCGACCCGGTCTCCTAAATAAAAAAGCATGGTGGTAGCCCTGCCATGCTTCTTTATTTATAATGAACGCTTACTTTTCCGGGCTCGTCCCGGTTGCATCATGCGCCCCGGCGCGCCGGGGCCCAGGAGTAGAAGGTCATGAAGGAAATGGACCCCAACAGTTTTCTCTATAAAATGAGGCACTCGCTCTCGCACGTGCTCGCCCAGGCTGTCCAACAGGTTCGGCCGGGTGCGGTGCTTGGGTTCGGGCCTCCAATCGCCAACGGATTCTATTACGACTTCCTGTTGCCCGAGCCCATTACGACCGATGATCTGCCCAAAATCGAAAAAGCCATGCGCAAGATCATCAACAAGAAGCAGGAATTCAAACTCGAGGAACTGAGCGCCGAGGACGCGCTCAAGCGGATCGAAGACATGGGTGAACCCCACAAGATGGAGTATGCGAAGGAGCTTATCGAGAAACAAAATCTCGAATCATTGACCTTCTACACCAACGGCCCTTTCGTAGACATGTGTGAGGGGCCCCATGTCAGCAACACATCCGAACTGCCTCACGACGGTTTCAAACTGCACAGTATTGCCGCCGCCTACTGGCGCGGTGATGAAAAGAACGTCAGCATGACGCGCATCTACGCCTATGCCTTCCCCAACAAGAAGGAACTGCGCGAGTACGTCCAGAAACGCGAAGAAGCCCTGAAGAACGACCACCGCAAACTGGGCGCCGAGTTCGACATCTTCCACATCGACGAAGACGTGGGCAAGGGCCTGCCGCTGTGGCTGCCCAACGGCACGGTGATCCGGCAAGAGTTGGAAAAACTGGCCGAGGAATTGGAGTTCCAGGCGGGTTACCAACGAGTCGCCACGCCGCAGATCACCAAGGAAGGGCTCTACCACACCTCCGGTCACCTGCCCTATTACGAAGACACCATGTATCCGCCCATGATTCTGGAAGAAGCGCACATGGACGAATCCGGTGAGGAACTAACCGTGGAAGAGCGCTATTACCTGCGCCCCATGAACTGCCCGCACCACCACAAGGTCTACGCGTCGCGTCCGCGTTCCTATCGCGACCTGCCCCTGCGCCTGGCCGAATACGGCGCGGTATTCCGGTTCGAACGCTCAGGCGCCCTACAGGGCCTGACGCGCGTGCGCGGCATGACCATGAACGACGCGCATATCTACTGCACCGAGGAGCAGGCCAAGCAGGAGTTCATCAATGTCATGGAGCTGCACCGCCGGGAATATGAAATCTTCGAGTTCAACGATTACTACATGCGTGTCAGCCTGCGTGATCCCGAGGACCCGAAAGGGAAATACGTGGACAATCCCGAGGCCTGGGCGCACTCCGAGAAACTGATCCGCGAGGCCATGGACGAAACCGGCCTCCCCTATGTGATACGCAAGGGCGAGGCCGCCTTCTACGGGCCCAAGGTCGATGTCCAGTTCCAGACGGTGACCGATCGCGAATTCACCTTATCCACCAACCAGTTCGACTTCGCCGTACCCCAGCGGTTCGGCTTGACCTATATCGGCCCGGACGGCGAGGAGCACACGCCCTACTGTATCCACCGGGCGCCTCTCGGCACGCACGAACGCTTCATCGGATTCCTGATCGAGCATTACGGCGGCGCCTTCCCAACCTGGCTCGCGCCCGTCCAGGTGCGCATCGTTGCGGTCAGCGACAAGTTCAACGACTACGCGAGAAAGGTCGAGGGCATGCTGCGCGCCGATATGATTCGCGCCGAGATCGACGACAGCAACGAAACCTTCAATAAAAAGGTTCGCAACAATACGGTGCGCCGCGTGCCCATCGTGTTGATCGTGGGCGAGAAGGAAATGCTGGACGGCACCGTCACCGTCCGCCGCTACAAAATCCGTGAACAACGCACCATGGACCTGGCGACCATGCGCGAGATGATTCTGACCGAAATCAAGGAAAGGAAACACGTCCGCGAGTGGTAGGTTTCTTCTATGAACATGCAAACCCGCCTGCTTACCGTGGGTTCCGATCCTCAAACGGATCCCGCGGTCGGCGAGGCCGCGCAACTGATCAGGCAGGGCCGCGTTGTGGCCCTGCCTACCGAAACCGTCTACGGGCTGGCCGGTAACGCGGCAGACCCCGAGGCGGTAAGCCGTATCTTTGCGGCCAAACAACGACCGGAGGACAATCCCCTGATCGTCCACCTGGCCGGCCCGGAACAGCTGGACCTGGTCAGCAACCGGGTTTCCGAAAGCGCCCGCAAGCTGGCGGCGGCGTTCTGGCCGGGCCCGCTGACGCTGGTGCTGCCGGCGGCCGAGCCCTTCCGCCGAACCATTTGCCGCAGTCTGGACACCATTGCCGTACGCGTCCCGGATCATCCCATCTTCCTGGCCGTGATCCGACGATCCGGCCTGGTGCTTGCCGCGCCCAGCGCCAACCTGTCGGGACGCCCCAGCCCTACCACGGCGGCTCATGTGCTGGACGACCTCAACGGCCGCATTCCGCTTGTCTTGGACGGCGGGCCTTGTCGGGTAGGCATCGAATCCACGGTTTTGGACCTGAGCGGCGATCGACCCGCCGTATTGAGACCGGGCATGATCACCGCCGATACGATCGGCGCCGCCCTGGGGCAGGCGCCGGTCCGCTTCGAACCGGGCGCCGAGAATCGCTCGCCCGGCACCCGCTACCGCCATTACAGCCCGGATGCCGTTGTCTACCTGGTAGGTCCCGCCGTCAATCAAGCAGCGCGAAGCCGGCTCTGGACGCACCTGGCCGACAAAAAGCACACGGGCTACATCGGCAGTCAAGCGCTGCCTGAGAGTCTCGAAGTAGAAAAAGAAACCCCCGTCTCGACCGGGGACCTTGCTCGTCGGCTTTACGAGATCTTGCGGGACATGGACAGGCGCGGCGTCACCCACCTGGTCATCGACGCGGTGGACGAATCCGGCGCGGGACTCTCACTGATGGATCGACTGAGGCGCGCCGCAACCCATGTGCTGCTTTCCAAAGAAGACATCGACGCCTTGACCACCTGATGAGATCCCGGTTTTCATGTGTGAGAGAGAATGTCGCCGGTCCTCATTTCTTAGAAGTCAAAATTGATCCCAAGGTACAGACTTCTGCCCGGATAGGCCGGGATTGTGTTCATCCTTCGGCGCGCTAACTCAGGAATAAAAGTGTCCTCGTCGAGCAGGTTTTGCCCAAATAATTCCAGCTTGATCGGGCGTTCCGTTTTCCTAAGCGTCACAGCCAGATTGGCGGAAATCAGGTGGAAGGCGTCAGCGGGTGGATTGAATAGGCTTGCCCCCGGATTTGTGGTGGTTACACCTTCGGCGTCATCGAAATAAGTATCGAAAAGACCGAGATTGAATCTTTCACCGAAACGACGAACAAAGCCCAACTTGGCCATAAAACGGGGCAAGGTGGTGAACCCTTCGACACCGTTTCCATTTTCATTCTCTTGGAAGGTAGCCGAAAAGGTAGTGTAGGTTCGTTCGTCCGGTGCGTACTTGCCTTCCAACTCAAAACCCATGAGCTTGCCGGTACCCAGGTTTCCATAGGTGAAAAACGCTGCTCCACCCGGCGTGAACTCACGGCCGATCAACTGGTCCTGTTCGGAATGGAAATAAGTTGCGGCCACCTGGTACTTGTTACCTTCGTGAAAAAGTTGTAACTCGCCGGTTGAAACGGTTTCCGGGATCAGATCCGGATTCCCGACAATAACAGGGGGAACATTGAAATCAGTCTCCACCGCGGCGGGACTTCGGAAGGCCTCACCATACAAGAGCTTGACCCCAGTTTTGCCTGAAAGGTTGGCGATCATGCCTATACGAGGAACAAAATCCGACTCCCCACCATCGGGTTTGTTCAGTTGTCCGCCTACAATTAGTTTAAACCTTTCACTGGGTTTGTAGTCCGCTTGAAAATATGCGCTGAAACTGGTTTTGTCGTAGGCAGGCACGAGCGGGGCCCATTCACCGGTTGTGTTGTTCGCAAGAGCCCCGACTATGAGCCTGGTCTTACGACCGACTTTGAAATAGTTCGTGACCTCTAACAACAGGTCTTCGGCCAGGTTTCTTGCGTTATTCCGAACATCCATGCGGTTATAGGTTAGATTGGCTTCCGTGGTCATCTTGCCGATCTTTTTTTTCCAACCCAGATTGGCGAAATACCTGGCATGGTCTCGCTCAGTACCTCCGCCGGTCGGCGTGCCGCCCCAGTAATCGTATTTCGACTGGACACCAAGGGTGGTCAAAGTAAAGGCCCCATAAGACAGTTTGGCCAGGAAGCTCATATTTTCTTCGCCGAATTTCAAGGATTGGGGCGTACCGGCTTCATCAACTGCATTGAAATCCCACCCGTCCTCAGCCAGGGTGCCGGCGGCAAGAAAGACATATAACCCATTCCAGAAGCCCTGATGGTTAAATTTGCCGCCTTGCCCGTCATAGGAACCCGCATTGATCTCCAAGTGGGTACCGTCCTCATCTTTACCCGTGACGAGGTTTATCACACCCGAGTAGGCAGAAGCTCCGTACAGTGCCGAGCCCGGTCCTCGAATCACCTCAATCCGCTTCAAGGCCGACAGGGGAAAAGCCTGATAAATAACGGAATTGAAGCTCCCTGTTTGGGATTCGCGCATCGGTCGGCCGTCCAGAAGCAAAAGCACATGGTTGTCGTAGTGGATTTGACTGTCTCCTCGAAATGACGTGAAATTATTGGGAGAGAAGTAGGTGTTGAGCATATAGACAGAGGCTACGCGGTTGAGAAGATCAACCAGGCTCATTGCTCCAAATTGACTGATTTCGTTTGAGTTAATCACCGAAATGATGCCGGGTGCTTCCCACACCTTCTCCGAATTTTTTGAGGCGATATCCACTTCGATTTCAATACCCATGAGTTCATTGAGAGTCAGGTCTGTTAACTCTTCAGTCTCTTGTCCAAAAAGCATTGGCAAAAAGATACCGATGCCCGAGAAAATTAACCTTGCCAAGCGAATCATACAACTCTCCTACATATACCCGAGAACTTCTGATGAACAACAAGCAAATAAGCCTATTAAAGAAAATTTGCCATCAGTTGTATATTTACTCGTCAAATATAAAACAAACCTTAGTCTTCTTGTAAAAAAACTGAGAGAAAAGTTTATAGTTATTTTTTCACAAAAACTATAGATCCGGAGATTTTGTTGAATATAATTTGCTGGAATGATCCCGACCCAGATCTTGGTAGACGGGTTGTTCCATGCCGCTAAATATCTACTTACCAGTCACCTGGAGTGACTTACCTTCCGATGCCTGCTGCATATAGCGAGCGAGAAGGCTTCACGGAAAGCTAAAAAAACGTAAGTGATAGTTATCAGTTGAGCCTGTTCAATCGCTCTTGTCGCCCTTTGCGGCGGGTTTGAGGTATTTGGCCAGGGTGCGTTCCAAGGCGTGGTTTCCCAGACCGTCGTTCTGAATGATGATCTTGCCCGTCGGGTCGATCAGGAACAGGTTGGGAACATAGGCCACCGACCAGGCTTTGGCGACATCCGCGTTGAAACCGCCCGTGGCGCCCATTTGCGGCCAGGTCATTTTGTAGCGGCGGTTCAGGGCGGCCAGTTCCTTGCCTTCCTTGTCCAGACAGATGCTGATGAAGACGACCTGATCCCGGTCCACCTTGTTCCAGATTTTGTTCAAGCCGGGCATGGCCGCAATGCAGGGGCCGCAGGTTGAGGTCCAGAAGTCCAACAGCACGTATTTGCCCGCGTAGTCGGTCAGCTTCACCGGCTTGCCCGAGGGGTCGTTCAGCGCGATTTGCGGCGCGTATTTGCCGACCATGGCTTCCTGCGCCAATTCCTTGCGGACGTTGGCGGCGTCATGGCTGTTCGGCCAGGTCTCGATGATACGGCGCAACCAGACGGTTTTGTCTTCTTCCTGGAAACTGCCGATGAAGCGCATCATGGCTATTTTGTCCGAGGGGCCGACATCCCTGGTCAGGTATTCCTTATTCAGGTCGAGCAGACGTTTCATGCGTTCTGCCTGAGGTAGTTTTGAAAACTCCGGGTCGCGTTGCACGGCCAGGTTGAGCGAAATAGCGATGCCGTCGGAGATTTGGGACCAGAAGGCCGGGTCCTTATCCAGTTCGGCGCGCAAGGCCTCGGTTTGGTCGAATGCCCGGGTGAAAAAACTGACCGTCCGGTGCACGGTCATGGTGGCGAGCATGCGGTCGCGCTCGTCGGCGATGTCGGCCAGGAGTTGTTTGTACTGTTGGAACATGGGTTCCAGACCCCCGGGGGTGCGGTCGTGTTTTTCCATTTTGGCGCGGATGGATTCCTGAAAGGTTTCATAAATGGGCCGTGAGAGGGTACCGAAAAATGGGTAGACGGCGTCGCCGGTTGCCTTCAGACCGGTTCGGGAGGTTGCCGCGTCCCGGTAGGTAAAGGGCGTCGTTTTGTGGACGATGCGGGCTTTACCGTCTTTGACCGGAACCTTGTAGATCCGGTTGCCCCGCGGATCGAAACCGTCCGCCTCGCCCTGGCTTTCGCAACCCGTGTAATTGGCCAGGAGCACGTAGCGCACGGCATCCTCGTTGCTTTCCAGGGTGACCGTGAAGGTATCGCCCTCGGAGGTCATGGGCGTCGGTTTTTGCCACATGTCCAGGGAATTCACGGGGAAGACCATGACGGCCTTGGGTTCGGCGGGGCGGTCCAGGGTTACGGCAACGGAGGCTGTCAGCGGTCGGTGGGCGCGCATGGGGGTGACCAGGGACTCGTAGCCCGGGTGACCGACAACCACCAGGTATTCATCTCTTGCGGGCAGTTCAAGGCTGAAGCGGCCGTCGGGGCCGACGGCGACGTTCCTGGTCTGACGGTTTTCCAACTGCCAGGCCGGGGTGATCTGAAGGTAGGCGGCGGTAACGGGACCGTCGGTCAGGCTGACCGTGCCTTCTAAAATGAAATTCCGGTCGCCGGCAAAGGAACTGCCGGATAGTTGGCACAACAACAGTGCCGCGAGTAGAAAACGCATGGACTCAACCCTCCATGGTCCGAACGGACCGATCTATCGATTTTTCCTTCAGTAATAGGTAAAACGGAAAATGAGGAGAAAAGGGTTCAAGAAAGTGGCGTGTCCGCACTCGCTCCAACGTCCTGAAACGATGCAGAGGGAGCCGGTTGTCATTGGTTGTTTCGATAAATCGAGGATTAAAGAATCGGTTCTGATTCCTCGACCCGGAAAAGTCGGGAGCAAAGAATCAGTCCTCATTCCTCGACCCGGAAAAGTCGGGAGCAAAGAATGAGGACTGGTTCTTTGCGCACCGAAAAGTAATGTGAAAGGAATCAGTTGTGGCTCCTTGACCCGGAAAAGTCGGGAGCAAAGAATCAAAAATGATTCTTTGACCCTGAACTTTCGGTGCGCTAAGAATGAGGACTGATTCTTTGCTCTCCGACTTTCAGTATCGGGAAATCGGTCGAGATACCACGACCCTCGGCGGCGAGGATCAACGGATCAAGCAGTAAACCGGGACCCGGCTTCTCAAATCACCCCGAATCAGCTGTATTTGGTTGTCACGTTCAGAAACCGGGTTGTTTTGTGTCGAAACACTGAAAATCCTCGCTGATCCGCTGCCCGAAAAACAACGCAATCACCACGGCGTGCGGGTGCTCGCTACGCTCGTTGAGAGTTACAAACCTACTCCACGGGTACGCCGGATGTACACGGTGCGAGGGTCGGGCTTTTACGATCTTCCGCATTGCTCGCCTTTTCTTTCTTGCAGTTTTCCCATGCCTGACCTCCCCGGATCTCGAAAAAGTAACGACACCATGGTGGATTTCGATGTGGTCGACCCGGGCCCGGTGCTTTTAAAATTAGGTAACACGGTGATCGACGCTTCCTGTTATGATAGGCAGACAATATTGAATGGGCATTCAACATCGCCCGCATCGAGGTGCCGCATGTCTCTCTACCCCCACCTGCTTCAGCCGCTTGACCTTGGCTTTACCACCCTCAAGAACCGTGTGCTGATGGGCTCCATGCACACCGGCTTGGAAGATAAAGCCAGGGACTATCCCAAACTGGCCGCTTATTTTGCCGAGCGTGCTCGCGGCGGGGTGGGGCTTATCGTCACCGGCGGCATCGCACCCAATCGCGCCGGCTGGGTGGCCCCGTTTGCCGGAAAACTCAGTCGCAAGGGCGAGATAGCGCGGCACAAACTGGTTACCGATGCCGTCCATGCCGAGGGCGGTAAGATCGCCATGCAAATCCTGCATTCCGGGCGCTACGGCTACCATCCCTTCAGCGTGGCGCCCACGGCGATCAAGGCCCCCATCACGCCGTTCAAGCCCTGGGGCCTCAGCGCACGCGGCGTGGAGGGCCAGATCCGCGATTTCGCCAAATGTGCGCGACTGGCCCGAGAGGCCGGTTACGACGGTGTCGAGGTCATGGGCAGCGAGGGCTACCTGATCAACCAGTTCCTGGTGGCCCGCACCAACAAACGCACCGACAAGTGGGGCGGCGAATTCGAGAACCGCATGCGCTTCCCGGTCGAAATCATTCGCCGGGTCCGCGAGGCGACCGGACCCGATTTCATCATCATCTTCCGGCTGTCCATGCTGGATCTGGTCGAGGAGGGCAGCACCTGGGAAGAGATCGTGCAGTTGGCCAAAGCGATCGAGCAGGCCGGGGCCACCATCATCAACACCGGCATCGGCTGGCACGAGGCGCGCGTGCCCACCATCGCGACCATGGTCCCGCGCGGCGCCTTCAGTTGGGTGACCCAGCGCATGCGTGGCGAGGTTTCCATCCCGTTGGTCGCCACCAACCGCATCAACACCCCTGAAGTGGCTGACAAAATCATCGGCGACGGCCATGCCGACATGGTTTCCATGGCGCGACCCTTCCTGGCCGATGCGGAATTGGTCAACAAGGCGGCGGAGGGACGCGCCGACGAGATCAACACCTGTATCGGCTGCAACCAGGCCTGCCTGGACCACGTCTTCAAGGGCAAGCGGGCGAGCTGCCTGGTCAATCCCCGCGCCTGCTATGAGACCGAACTGAATTACCTGCCCACGGAAAACAAGAAAAAGATCGCGGTAGTGGGCGCCGGTCCCGCGGGCCTCGCCGCAAGCACGGTCGCGGCGGAACGCGGCCACCACGTGGACCTTTACGAGGCGTCCGACAACATCGGCGGCCAGTTCAACATGGCCAAGCGCATCCCCGGCAAGGAAGAATTCGAGGAGACTTTGCGCTACTTCCGCCGCAAGATAGAGCTGACCGGCGTGCGGCTGCACCTGAACAAAAGGGTCACCGCCGGCGAGCTTGCCGACGCCGGTTACGATCACATCATCCTGGCCACCGGGGTTACCCCGCGCACGCCGCCCATCACGGGCTTGGATCACGAGAAGGTGCTCAGCTATATCGACGTCCTGCTGCACCGGAAACCCGTGGGCGAGAAGGTGGCCGTCATCGGCGCGGGCGGCATCGGATTCGACGTGGCCGAATACCTGTCGCACAAGGGCACCTCGCCCAGCCTGGACCCGGACCTGTTCTTCGCGGAATGGGGCGTGGACCAAAAGATCGAAAACCGCGGCGGACTGAAGCCCAGGGAGCCCGAACCCTCGGCGCGTCAGATCTACCTGCTGCAACGCAAGACGACCTCGTTGGGCAAGGGTCTGGCCAAAACCACCGGCTGGATTCACCGCACGGCCCTGAAACAGAAAGCGGTGCGCATGATCGGCGGCGTCACCTACGACCTGGTGGACGACGAGGGCCTGCACATCACGGTAGGCGAAGAAAGCCGGGTGCTGGAAGTAGACAACGTCATCCTGTGCGCGGGCCAGGAGCCGGAAAGAAGCTTACAGAAGGACCTGGAAGCGGCGGGACTGGATACCCACCTGATCGGCGGCGCCAAACTGGCCTCGGAACTGGACGCCAAACGAGCCGTCGACGAAGGCTCCAGACTAGCAGCCGCGCTATAAAAGTTGTGTCAAGCACCTTAGGCAACTATGATAGGATGAATGCTGGAGAGTTACTTTATGGCGCAAGAAACCATGGTGGAAAAATCGATCGATGACTTTCAAAAACAGGCTGGTCCTTTGCTTGACGAACTAAATGCCTCAAAGCAGTCGATCGTTATCACCCAAGATGAAAAGCCCCGTGCCGTTATTCAAGATATCCACGCTTATGAGGAAACTCAACGCACACTGGACATATTGAAAATCATTGCCAGGGGCGAAGCAGATGTACGTGACGGCAAGCTTATCCCCCAAGAAAAGGTGTTCAAGGAAATCGAGGCACAATATTTCCCCGATGGCTTGGCTGATTAGGATTTTCTTTGGCATTTCGGGTTGAGTGGACAGAGGAGGCAAACAGTAATTTGATTCAGGTAATTACCTGGATTCAAAAATCTCGCCGGCCCATGACCGCAAAAAAAATTTACAAAGAAATCCGCAAACGATGTCGCCTGCTCGCTGATTTTCCCTACCGGGGCCGCACCATCCCCGAACTCCATTCAAGGGGTATGGATCAACACCGTGAACTGATCTACTCACGTTGGCGGATATTTTACCGGATCGATGCACAAAGAGTACTGATATTGGCTGTCCTGGATTCAAGCCGGGAAGCGGAGTCGTTTCTCACAGATTTGGGTCTTATCGAATAGTAAGGCATAAAAAAAGCCGCGATTCCAAATCAGAATCGCGGCTTTTTCAATCGTTGTCGGCCGTGCCCAAGGCAACACCTTGACACTTGGAACTGGCAACTGAAAACTTGTTATTCTTCGATGCGGTTGACGGTGATCTTGAACTCTGCAATCACTTCGGGGTGCAGGCGGACCTTGGCGGTGTACTCACCGAGTTCTTTCAGGTGGTCCATCTCGATCTTACGGCGCTCGATCTCGAAACCCTTTTCGTTGAGGATGCCCGCAACTTCTTGACGGGTTACCGAACCGAACAGCTGACCGTTGTCTGCCGCGCGCTTGGTGATAACTATTTCCATTTCTTCCAGTTTTGCTTTGGCCTCGTCGGCAATCGATTTGGTTTCAAGCTGCTTGCGCTCGTAATTGCGCTTCTCGATTTCAAGCTGCTTGATGTTGCCGGGGGTGACGGTCACGGCAATCTTTTTGGGCAGCAGGTAATTTCTGGCGAAACCGGGCTTGACGTTGACCACGTCGCCGCGGTTGCCCAATTTGTTGACCGTTTCTCTCAGCAGAACTTCCATGGTTCTTTCCTCCAAAACAAATCGCACACGCGCGAGTTCCAGACTCTAGCAAAGTTCGCTTTACAGGTCAATCCTGTTTTGCAAATATTCGGCGATTGACGGGCGTCGGCGGCTGTTCCGTAACCAGGTTCGTATGTGGAACGTGGTTATCTACAAACCATAGTTTCAACAGTCGGGCGTAGGTCAGGGAGGGGACGCCGCGCGCTTCAAAGAACGGCCCCAGGGCTTTTTGCAGGCGCGGCAACTTATAGAAGGGCACAGCGGGAAAGTAATGATGCTCCAGGTGCAGTGAGGAGTACAGGTAGATGAAGTTCCAAAACCCGTTGGAAGGCATCAGGGTGGACCATTTGGCCACATCATCCGGGTCGGTGACGTAGTGTTGCCCCAAGCGGTTCAGGGTGAAAGCGAAAGGGAACACGAAAAAAACCGGGAAGATGGACGCCCACCAGGCGTAGGCCGGTCCGCCGATCAGCCAGGCGGTGATCAACCAGGCGATGTGCAAACCCATCGAGAGGCGGCGTTCAACGGCGATGCGCTTGCGCAGAGATTCCGGGTAACGGGCCTGGGCCGCTTTGGCCGCCCGAAAGTAGATGGGAAACAGCGCGGGCGTCATGTAAAGGAACTTGTACCAACGCGCGTTGCGTTTGGGCGACAGGTGGGCTCGTTTGGGGTCGTCGTCGGTAGTCCCCAGATTGTTGTGGTGGTCCATATGCCAGCGTGTGAACTGGGAAGGCGACAGGCCCGACAGGGTGCCGTAAAGAAACCCCAGTTTGGGGGTCAGGTTCCGTCGATCGCGGTTGAAGATGCACTTGTGAACGGCCTCGTGCAGCAGGATGGTGAAGCTGAACACCACGAAACCCATCAACACGGCCGCGGGCAACCGCACCCACCAATGGGGAACATGGTAGATGAGCAGCGGGCAGCCGACCAGTAACGCCAGTTGCCGTGCGGCAATGGTGAAGTGTCGACCGGGCTGTTTGTGATGCAGTTCCTTTAAGAGATCACTGCCCAGCAGGTGCTTCAACTCGCGATTCAAGGCGCCCGCTTGTCGGTAGTAGGAATAGCCGTCCCGCAATACGATCCTCCATGGGCACGTCCAGGCGCACCAGTTTAACCCGGAATCGACCCGGTAACAAGCTCATCAGGAGCGGGGCCTTCGGTCTATGGCCTCATGTTCAAAAATTTACGATAGGATCAGCGGCCCAGCGCCTCCCACGGTATTGCATCCCGGATCAGGGGAAACAATGTTCGCAAGTGTTCTCGAGACTGACGCAGATAGGATACGGGAGGGTGCAAATGAAGGTCAGCCGCCCCGTTCCTCCTGTGGTTTCCTTCCCTGATGTCGTAAAGCTCTTGATTTCGATCTCTTGGAGTTTCAGACGTTTTTTCATGAGTTTCACCTCTTCTGTAAGGATATGCGGCTATTGTAGCACTACTCCGGATGCCGGGCACAAAGGGAAAAGATCCCTGCTGCCGCCGCCGACCGGCTGTCAGACAGTATTTATTTCAGGAACTCAGGTCCAACGGCCCAATCCAAGCCGGGCGCGTCCGGGCTCGACATCGGCCTGTTCTATCTCCCTCCTTTTTCGATAATTCCCCGACCTTACCCGCCTTTTTGCTCGATGGGCACTACTTCCATAACCGGGATTTGCCGGAATAAGCCGCTAATTGTTTCGCAAAGTTGGCGATAGCCGCATTTTTTTCTATAATGGCCGGAGATGGGCCGATCGTGAATCGATTTCCTTCCGAGTTCGATGCGGATACTATATGATATAGTTGCGTCATATCCAGTTAGCGGCTTGTGTTCCCAAGGAGAAACCATGATTATCACCTGCCCCCATTGCTCTTCTCGATATAAGGTCAAGGACGGACTGATTACCGAAAAGGGCAAAAAGGTAAGATGCCGCAAGTGTGGCGCCGTCTTTATCGCCTATCCCAATCGTGATTCGGTGCTCGAAAAGCCGCCCGAGGCAGCCGCTTATACGGTTTTACAGACCGGCGCGGCGGCCGCCGCGGCCAAGCAACAGGCCGCCCCGACGCCCGTTCCGCCCAAGGCAGCCGCACCCGAGCCCGCTCCGACGCAAGCCCGGCCCAAGGCAGCCGCACCGCCGGCGCCGCCCAAGCCCGCACCTGCCGCTCCTGCTCCCGAGCATACCGGCCCTCAGGCCACCGTAAAAGTAGACCGCTCTCAGTTAGACGCCTTTTTGAAGCAATCGTCCAATGAACCGGCCATCCCGCCGGCGCCCGCCGCGCCGACCCCGCAACCCAACGCCCAGGCTACCGTTCAGGTCGATCGCTCCAAAATCGACGCCATAATGAAACAAGGTGCGGCCCAGCCGGCCGCGCCGACGCCGGAACCCCCGCCGACAGCTGCCCCTGACGGCCCGCCGCCCTCCGAGGACGTTTTCGCCACGCAAGCCCTGCCCGCTTTCGATCCCCATGCGGCCCCGCCGCCGCAACCGGAAGAGGAACCCGATGTTTTCGCCACACAGGCCATGAGTTCTTTCGATCCCTCGGCGTTTTCCCCTGAAGCGGCGCCCGCTCCTCCACCGGAGCCGGAACCGGAACCTGAGCCGACCCCGCCGGATTCCGATGTTTTTGCCACGCAGGCCATGAGTTCTTTCGACCCCAATGCGCTTGCGACGCCGCCCGAGCAGCCCTCGTTCGACGCGCCGTCGGAAACACCTGCCCCGGCTTCTTTCGATCCCGATACAGAGCCGTCTTTCCAGACATCCGAGCCCTCGATCGACAATGAGCCTTCCTTCGATACGGCGCCCTCAATCAATGCCTCCGGCGCCGAGGAGCCGGATTTTGGTGATTTCGGTAATCTGGATTCCATCGCGCCGCCCGAAGAGCCCGCCTTCCCCTCCGATCACGAGTTGGGTATCGGCAACGAACCGGAACCGCCGGTCGACCAGGCCGCACCGACCGCCGAACTGCCCACCATCGAGCCGCCCGCGGAGCAAGCGCAGGATGCCGCGGCGGACTTCGGCAGCTTCGACGACGCGGTACCCGCCCAGGCCCAGGAACCGGCCGCCCCGACGGAAAAGCTCTATCAGGCCCGCGTGGACGGCAATGTCTACCCAAGCTTAAGCCTGGATTCCATCGCCCGGTGGATTCAGGAAGGACGCCTGTTGGAAACGGACGAGATTGCCCTGCACAATGCCGACAACTATGCCCGAGCCGACGCCTATCCCGAAATCAAACCCTATTTCGATCAGTTCTACGGATCTCAATCCGGCGCGCAACCGGTGGAGAAGAAGGGTTTCTTCGCGAAGCTGTTCTCCTTCAAGAAGTGACGGGGGCGCACCATGTCGGTGGCAATGCAGCTCATCCTGGAGGTAGAACGCGACTTCCAGGAATTGAAAAAAGATTACACGTTGTTCCTCAATGACGTGGTCAAGATAGAACCCTACGAACTCAAGGAAGAGGTCAAGAAGAAGATCAAGCGGCTACGCAACATCAGTAACTTGCGCACCGAGGAACAGTTTCGCACCAATAACCTGGTCAGCAAGGTCCAAAGCCATTTACAGCTTTGGGAGCGCCAACTGGAACGCAAGTACACCGGGCGCGGCCTGAAGAAGCCCAAGCCCAAACCGCCGGAAGAGAAGCCGCAACCGCAACAGGAAAAGGCGCCGCCCAACAAGACGGTGGTCATATCCAACGCGGCCTCGCAACGGGAACAGGTGGTGGAACTGTACGACGAATACATGCGTCTGAACCTGTTGATGGGCGGGCGCAAAATGATCAACTTCGCCAAATTCCAAAGCTTCATCAACAACCAGACCCAAAAGATCAAGCAGGCCAAAAAGGTCGAAAAAGTCCGCTACGAGATCACCATCCAGGACCAGAAAGTGGTGATCAAGTCGAGGTCATTGCGCAAGAAGACTTGATCAATCGGTTTTCACGCGGCCCACGCCCAGCAGGACCTTGGTGCCACTGCCCAACTTACTGTGGATTTCCAGGCTGTAGCCGGCCAGATCCGCGTATTTGCGGGCAATAGCCAGGCCCAGTCCCAGGCGTTGTTCCACGTCGCCCTCGCGGACAACCTGGAAGAAGGGTTCGAAGACCTGGGGCAGGTCGGTGGGACCGATGCCGATGCCGCTGTCTTCCACCTCGATCCAAAGCCGCCGCTGTTCCTCGTAGGCGGTCATGGAAATGGCGCCCTTGCGCGTGTAGGCTGAAGCATTGTCGATGATGTGTCGCAAAATGGCTTCCAGCAGTTGGAGGTCGCAGTTTATTTTCAGGTCCAGGCTCAAGATCAGACGTTCGGCCGAGAAGGTGACCTCGGTAGGCAGCACCTTGGGTTTCAGGCGCTCGAACAGTTGATCGATCATGGTGCGAACGTTTTGTTCCGCGGGCGACGCCTGGATCTCGTTCGCTTCCAGTTCCGCGTATTCCGCGGCTTTTTCCAACATGTTCAACAGGAAGCGGATGTGGTCTTCGATGATGGAAATATCTTCCTGGCGACCGTCATTGGCGGGGCCGACAAGATCCAACTTCAACAAGCTGGCGTAACCCAGGACCAGGTGGATGGGCACCTTGAACTTGCCGGTAAGGTTCTTGGCGAACTCGCCCAGGAAGCGGTTTTTGCGGAGCAAGGCGGTCATACGGGACTCCAGGTCCAGGTAGCGCCGCTCCATGTCGGTATAGGCCTTGTCCAGCGAACCCGGGTTTTGCTCGTTTTTCTTCAGCAGCTTTTCCAAGACCACCTGATCGGTGACATTGGTCAAAAGGGCCAGGAATCCGGGTTTGTCGTCTCCTTCGAATTGATAGGAAATGGTGTCGAGGCGGAAGTTCAGAATCTCGCCCGAACGGGCCTTCAATTCCACCGGCTGGTTCTGCACATGGCGTCCCCGCAAGAACTGGCGGACGTATTTGTGGAATTTCAGCCGCTGCTCATCGCGGGCGAACAGACGGTTGATGAACGAGAGATTCTTCAACTGCCTGGAGCCGTAACCGATGAAATCATGGAAGAAGCGGTTGATCATCACCACGGAACCGTCGTTGCGGAAACCGATCACGCCCACCGGCAAGCCCTCGAAGACGCCTTCCAGGTTGTGGCGGCTCTGTTGCAATTGGGTTTCCAGGGAGCGCAGGGCGGTGCGTTCCTCGATCTGGACAAAAAGAGTGACGCCCTTGTCTTCCTGATGGACCAGGATGGTCAGGTCGGTGTAGAACTCGTCGTGGTCCGGCTCCATCATCTTGAGGTTGCGGATATGGAAGTGGTGGCGTTGCACGATATTCGAGGCCTGGCTGAACACCTTCATCCACTCGTCCGGCGAGAAGAGGTCGCGGAAGTTCATATGTTCCGCTTTTTTGGTGCGTGAGGTCTTGAAGCGTTTTTTGAAGGCCTGATTGACCTGAATAATGTGAAAGTCCTGGACATCGACCAGCAAAACCGGGTGATCGTTGAGGGTCATCAGGGCTTCCATGCCTCGCGTCTTGCGCCGCAATTCCAGCAGGGTGTCCATGCCGCTTTTTTCGATGGTGCGGACATATTCCTCGGTTTTGCGAAGGCTTTCCTTCTCCTCGGTGATGTCGACCATGATGCCCACGATATAGCGCTTGCCACCCGGTATGTCGACCATATAGCAGGACTCCATGGCGGTGCGCACGACGCCGCGATTGGTGCGAAAGTCGAACTCGTGATGATCGAAGAAGCCGTCCTGCTTCAGGTGGTCCAACATGATCCGGCGCTCGTTTTCATTGACATACAGCTCGTTGCTGATGTCCATGGCCAGCAATTCTTCCAACGAATCGAAATCCAACATTTGGACCAGGGCCTCGTTTCCGTGAACGAAGCGGCCCTCGATGGTGGAGATGTACATGCCGTCGCGGGCGTTCCAGAAGATGGTCTCGAAGGGCTTGGAAAGCGTGCGTTCCCGACTGGCCTTGCCCGAGTACTTCTCGGCAAGCACCACGATCGCCCGGTCGAACCAGGAAAGCACGGCGGTGATTTCGTCGCCGGCGTCTTCCTTGACCAGTTCGGCGACCAGGGCGTTCTTCAGCCGTTGCAACAGGTAGATGGTGTCGGGCAAGGCGTCGTCGGTGGCCTCGATCATCCACAAAAGCTTCTCGTCTACTTCCAGCTTTTCACTGATATAGACAGCCAGCGACTCGTAGATTTCCAACCAAGGCTTGGGGACACCCAACAGGTCTTGCGTATGGAAGGTCGCGATAGCATCGGCGATCCAGCGCTTGAGGTTTTGGCGACTCAACGTGAGTGTCATGTACTTTTCTCTTACCAGGTGTAGGAACCGTCGAGACGGCCCGTCATGAACAACATAATCGACAATCGGGGGGTTGGTTTCGATAAAAACCTCCTGAGGTAGGAGGTGCTTCTCAAAACCGGATATGCTCAAATATTACGCCTGATTGACGGAAACTGCAACCAAAGCCGGATCGTTTCTATCTTGAACTTGACCGAAAACTAACATTGTTGACAGAAATTACGGAGGAAGCTGGTATGCCGGAAAGCTCTCAACCGGACCGAGGGCCCTTATTCGTCCCGGGTGCCGCGCCGAGTGATGCCGACCTGTACCTCACTACGAAATTCCCCTACCATCCGACATTTTGTTCCGTGGTAGGATTCTATATACGGGTAAACCCATATGGGAGCATTAATACATGAAAGAACACGTCAGTATATATCGAGACGAGAACGGTGTGCCTCATGTCAAGGCCGAAACCGTGGCCGACCTCTTTTGGGGCCAGGGGTATGTGCACGCCCGCGATCGCGGTTTGCAAATCCTGATGATGCGTATCCTCGGCCAGGGCCGCGTGTGCGAGTTGCTGGACGACAGCGAAACCTCCCTGGGCATCGATCTCTTCTTTCGGCGCATGAACTGGAACCGCAAGGCCGACGCCCAGGTCAACAAGCTGTCCAATCACTATAAATCCTACCTGGCCCATTATTGCGACGGTATCAACGCCGCCCTTTCCCGCAAGGCCCCCTGGGAACTGCGCCTGTTGGGCTACAAGGCCGAGCCCTGGGAAGCCGCCGACACCATCTTATTGGCGCGCATGTTGGGTTATCTCACCCTGTCTCAATCCCAGGCGCAAATCGAACGACTGCTGGTGGAAATGGTTCAGGCCGGTGTGGATCGCGAGAAACTGGAGGCCCTGTTTCCGGACCTTCTCGGCGATTTGGATATGGAGTTGTTGAAAAAGGTCAAACTTCAAGAGCGGATCGTACCGCCGGAAGTATTGTGGGAAACGGCCGCGCCCCGACTCCTGGCTTCCAACAACTGGGTGGTTTCCGGTAGTCGCACCGCGTCGGGCAAACCCATTCTGGCCAATGATCCGCATCTGGAGGTCAACCGCTTACCCGCGGTTTGGTGCGAGTTGGTTTTGGAACACGGAGAGCACTTTGCCATGGGCGGCACCATGCCCGGCCTGCCCGGCATTCTGGTGGGACGCACCGATCACCTGGCTTGGGGCGCCACCTACACCTTTATGGACGCGGTCGATTCCTGGGTCGAGGATTGCCGGGACGGTATGTATCGTCGCGGGGAAGTCTGGAACGACTTCGACACCAGAACCGAAACCATCGTGCGCAAACGCAATCCGAACCACAAGGTCACCTTCTACGAAAACGAGCACGGTACCTTGGACGGCGATCCCAACGAGGCCGGTTATTATCTGACCACCCGCTGGTCCGGCGCCCAGGCCGGGGCCCGGTCGATGGAATGCATCCTGGGCATGCTGGAAGCGCACACCGCCGAACAGGCCGTGCAACTGCTGGGTAGTATCGAAACCTCCTGGAATTGGGTGATTGCCGATCGCGAGGGCGATATCGCCTACCAGATGAGCGGTCTCATGCCGCGCCGTCGAAAGGGCGCCAACGGTTTGGTGCCCTTGCCCGGATGGGAGCCGGCCAACGACTGGCACGGTTATGTACCGTTCGAGGAACTGCCGCGTGTGTTCAACCCGGAGGAAGGATTTTTCGTAACCGCCAATAACGACCTGAACCGATACGGCAAGGTCGATCCCATCAACATGCCCATGGCCGATTATCGCGCCCGCCGCGTCAAGGACCTGTTGACCGTCGACCGAGCTTTGAATCTGGACGATATGTTCCGGTTTCACTACGATGTCTATTCGCTTCAGGCGGAAAGGTTCATGGAAGTACTCGGCCCGCTGCTGCCCGACAACACCGCCGGCAAGATTTTGGGTGAATGGGACCTGTGTTACGGCGCCGATTCACAAGGGGCCTGGCTGTTCGAACGCTTTTACCGGCAGCTGTATGGCGACGTGTTCGGCGCCCACGGTTTCGGCGGCGATGTGGAGCGATACCTGAGTCAAGAGACCGGGATCTTTGTGGGCTTTTACGTCAATTTCGACCGCGTTCTGCTTGCCGAGACTTCGCCCTGGTTCGGCGATAAAACCCGCGATGAGGTGTTCCGCAAGGCTGCCGAGACCGCGCTGAATGTGGTTCCCGAAACCTGGGGTGAACAGAACCGCTTCATGCTGAGCCATATGCTGTTCGGCGGAAAGCTGCCGCGCTTCCTGGGCTTCGACCGGGGACCGGTCACCGGTATCGGCAGTCGGGCCACGGTTCACCAGGGGCAGATCTACCGAAGCGCGGGTCGCGTGACCACCTTCTTTGCTTCTCTGCGTTTGGTAACCGACCTGGCCCATCCCGAACTGTACACCAATATCGCGGGCGGCCCCAGCGACCGGCGTTTCTCGCGTTGGTACTGTTCCGATTTGAAAAACTGGTTGGAGGGCCATTACAAGACCCTCTCCCCGGAACCCAGGGGCGAACGCACGCCCGTCACTTAGACAGGGGCCTCTGCGACGAGGCCCCGTGATAAGGCGTCACCCGAATCATCCTTTCCTCCAGGCGATTGTGTCAGCTCCGGCATCACTTTTCTTCTTCGTTCATATTTTGTGGGAGCCGTGGATAACCGAATTATCATCTCGGGAATAACTACCCGGTCTTTTTTTTTCCAAGCAAATTACCGATAATACAAACTGTCCCGTAACAAAGGCAAGGACACTATTGCCGATTCTTGGGGTAGCTCATGGTTCACACTTCCCTGAACCTGTTGATCATTAAATTTTTATTCAAGAAAGGTTTACTCCTGGCATGGCTCATCTCCTCCTTGTCCTGGACGGGTTCGGCCGGGGAAATGCGCTTCAAAAGGAAGACCGTCAATGACGGCTTGTCCGAGGGCCATGTGTTTTGCATATTACAAGACAGCCGCGGTTTCATGTGGTTCGGCACGCGTGACGGACTCAACCGTTTCGACGGCTACCGGTTCAAGGCGCATCGCCGGCGTGCCGACGATCCTTTCAGCATTTCCAATAACTACATCTATGCCCTCGCGGAAGACAGTAAAGGAAACCTTTGGATCGGCACCCGGGGCGGATTAAACAGGTACGACCACGTAACGGAACGTTTCGAGGCTCATGAAAAACCGGTCAATCAGGCAGCCAATCTCTCCACGCACACGGTATGGGATATCGTGGAAGACCCGACCAGGACCGGGGAACAGGTACTCTGGTTGGCCACGGAGGAAACCGGGTTGGTGCGCTACACGCCCCAAACCGGGCAGGCGCAAATATTCATACACAACGAGTCTGACCCGAACAGTCTTCCCATCGATGAGATCTGGTCTCTGGTGCTCATCGACAACCGGTTATGGCTCGGTACATTCGGCGGGGGTTTGGCAGTGATGCCGCTCGCCGCGCCCGGACAATTCACCACGTTTCGCAATGATCCCGATCGTGAGGACAGCCTGCTGTCCGATTCCATCTGCACCCTTTTCCAAGACCGCCGGGGCAAGCTGTGGATCGGCACCAGGTACGGACTTTCTCAAACAATACCCGAGGATCCGACGCGATTTCGAAATTACCGACTCGAGCATAAAGACTCCAATGTTCTGGGGACCTGGGTATTGGCTTTGGAAGAGGATCACACCGGAAGCTTGTGGGTGGCTACCCATGGAGGCGGGCTGCACCGCTATCTGCCCGAAACCGATACTTTCGAGCGCTACCGCGGGAACTCATCCGACCCGGTCGCCCTGCCGGACGATAAGATCCGTTCCCTCTACACCGACAGGACAGGGGTATTGTGGGTCGGCACCTATGGGAACGGCGTGGCGTTCAACACCCCGGCCGATCGTTTATTCCGCCATTGGAAACACGTTCAGGACCGGCCGCGGAGCCTCAGCCACAATATGGTCAACAGCATCCTGAAAGACGAGAGCGGCGTATTGTGGATCGGCACGGACGACGGCTTGAACCGGCTGGAAGGGAACATGGTACAGGTCTTTCAACACCGGCCGCAACAAAAGGGCTCGCTACCCGGCGAGGTGGTAACCGCATTGACCATGGATCGCAAGGGGACGCTTTGGGTGGGAACCAACGGTGCGGGTTTAAGCCGTTTTAACGCGCCCGAAAGTCGTTTCGAACAGGTCGATATGAAATATCCCGACAACAGGACTTCATGGGTCCGAAGCCTGTTTACGGATGCCTCGGGCAAAGTCTACATTACCAGTTATGGCAATGGATTGACGATTGTGGACCCTGCTGACAGTAGCGCGAATAATTATCCGCCCAAACCGGATCAACCCGACGCCATCAGCCACGTGGATGTTTTGACGGTACACGGCCTTCAAGACCCCGCGGAACCCCTTTGGATCGGTTCATTCGGCGGCGGCCTCCATCGTATGGAGCGCGATAAACCGGGTGTATTCAGACAATATAAGAAGCGAAAGGACGGTCTTCCGGGCCTTAGCGATAACGGGATTCTGGCCCTTCAACAAGATTCGCAACACCGATTGTGGATCGGCACCCCTGCCGGATTGGACTGCCTCGACCTGCAAAGCGGAGTCATTTCCTCCTGGACGGAAGACCAGGGGTTGAAGCATCAACTGATCAACGGCATCCTTATCGACAGCGAAGATATGGTCTGGTTGAGCACCAACCGGGGCCTCACCCGTTTCGATCCCCGTACTCAATCGTTTCGCCACCTTGAATTAACCGATGGTTTACCGGTAAACAGTTTCAATATCGGCGCTTGCTTTGCCGGTAAAGACAGCATGCTTTACTTCGGCAGCAGCCGGGGCCTGGTAGCTTTCGACCCGACGGCGTTGCAACCCGACCGTTTTGCGCCTCAACCGGCCCTGACCGGTTTTCTTCTCGACAACAAACTCATGCCGCCCGAGTACATGGCAGACAAGGTGCTGCTGGATTATCGCAACCGCATGATTGAAGTGCAGTTTTCCGCGCTGCATTACGGCGCCTCGGATCGTAATCGTTACCGATACCGCTTATTGGGTTTCGATGACCGGTGGGTAGAAACCGGGGCCGATAACCGCCGCGCAACCTACACCAACCTGGATCCCGGCAGCTATACCTTTGAATTGATGGGTAGCAATAAGGACGGCGTTTGGAGTGAGCAACCGGCAACCCTCTCCCTGGTCATGCCGGCGCCTCCGTGGTTCCGTTGGTATGCAAAATGTTTTTATGCCCTGGTTGCCCTTTCGGTGATTGCACTGATTGTTCGGGCTCAACGCGCCAAACTGCTGAATGAACGCCGACTGAATGAGAAGTTGGAAGACCTGGTCAGAGAACGCACCAGGGAGCTGGTTCTGGCTCAGAAGAATATGGTTGAGGAAGCTCACCTGGCCGGAATGGCCGAAATCGCCGCCGAGGTGATCCACCAAATGGGCAACCGACTCAACAGTTTCATCACCAGTGTTCGAGTCTTGCGCCTTGAAGCGGAGCAAAGCCGAGGCCTGGCCATTTTGGAACGCTTGCAACAACTGGCGGCGGAGCAAGGTGATGACCTGGGCTCTTGGGTCCATTCGGAGCAGGGTAAACAATTACCGACGATCCTGGCCCGTGTCCAAACGGCCTGGCAGCGGCAACTGGAAAGGCTGAATAAAGAAATCGGGACCCTGGATCATCACGCGATGGATTTTCAAAATATCATGATGGAACAACTTCCTCATGCCGAGGTTGCGCCCGAACCGCGTAGCGTGGATCTGGATGCGTTTCTGGCCGACTATTGGGAACGTGAGAAACCCTACCTTCAAGAAGAGAATATCAGAGTAACCTTCCAGCCGGCCGCACCGGTCCCGGTTTCTCTGGTCGAACGGCGTTTTCACAGAATCCTGGCTTGTTTGATCCAAAACGCGGTAGAAGCCGCCAAAGGCAAAAACGCGGAGGCCCGAGTTCACATTGACGTCACTACCCGGGAAATCGATGGTGGTGTTGTGCTCACGATGGAAGACAACGGCGGCGGCATTCACCCCAAACTCAAAAGTCACGTCTTCAATTCCGGTTTTTCCACGAAGCCGGGTCGGCGCGGTCTGGGTCTCCATTATGTGGGCAATGCCATGAACGGCATGGGCGGTCGTATTGAACTGGAGAACCGTGACAATGGGCTGGCCGTCCACCTGACCTTTCCAAAATCTACCGAACAACTCCAAGCCGATCTGTGAGCCCGGCGAGGGTTCGTGACCCCCGCCGGTTGGTTTTCGATGGTTATTAAGGGCAGGTCGCGATGGTGAAGGTGGTGCAATTAACCGAGGCGCATACCTGAACCGAGGCGATCGTATCACCCCCCGTAATCGGACAGAGCAGCACCGAGCCGCCCCCGCCGACCAGGCGCAACGTAGCCGAATCGGCATGATCCGGGCTGGTGACGAAACTTTGAATCTCCAACTGCTGTAACGGCACTTTCTTCATGGTTACCTCCTTGAATCCGTGCAATCCACGATGTCTACGGGTTGATGATCCAATGCCTTCACAGGCAACCGGGCTCTCCGAGGCTGCAACCGAGGGTGCAATTGCCGGTGCCGCAAACCACACACGTGTTAAATTCATTGGTAGGCAAACTACCGCCTTGCACCTTGAGGGTTTCGTCACGGTTGTTTTCAAACCTGGTCACAAAACTGCGGACTTCCAACTGATCCAAATTCATTTTTTTCATGAGATCCTCCAAAGGAAGTGTGATGGGGGTCGTTAAAAAAGCGAAGCCGAAGTGACTTCATTTCAGCTTACCAGAAGCGGTAAAGCGCCCACAAGTAAAATCAGAGAACTTGGTAAAACTGCCGTTCCCTCAATAATTAACGAAAAGGTCGGCTTGAAATCTTTCCCTGTTGAAGGCAACAGGTCATGGGGCTTTCACATCAATCTAACACGGCGTTACCATAGTCCACTAAACCGTGAATTCTTTTATGGGCCTACTTTTCTAAGAGCCGCATTTTTCCAAATCTGCAACTTAGGAATTCGGGAGTTGAACCGATAACGAAAAAGATGGGTTATCGCCGAGTTCTTTTTTTTGAAAGTGATATCCAATGAGACTAGTGTTCATGATTGCCATGCTGACGGCTCTCGGTCCGGCCGCCCACCCGGCCTTCAGCCAAAGCACCTTTCGCTTTCGCAGACTGTCCCTGGAAGAGGGTCTCTCCCAAGTGATGGTCAATTGCATCATGCAGGATCGTAAAGGCTTCATGTGGTTCGGCACCAAGGACGGTCTCAACCGTTATGACGGATATGAATTCAGGATATACAGGCCCGACCCGGCAGAGAATTCCATCTCGGACAATCACATCCAAGCCCTGCATCAAGATCGCCGCGGCTTGATCTGGATCGGAACCATGCATGGAGGTCTCGACGTTTTCGATCCGGCAACGGGTTCTTTCACAAACTATCGTCATAAGCCCGGTCAAGAGCAGGGGTTGAGCCATAACACCGTTTCCGCTGTTGTCGAAGACAGGGAAGGACGGCTTTGGATCGGCACGGACGGCGGGCTCGATATTCTCGATCCCGAATTCGGTCATTTCCAAAACTTCCGGCACGATCCCGAAAACCCCGCCGGCTTGATGGATAATCGAGTTCAATGTCTCCTCGTGGACCGTAGCGGCACGCTATGGGTGGGCACCGCAAAAGGCTTGAGCACCTTCGATTTCCAAGAAAGCCGATTCAAGCATATTTTCCGCGTATCCGATTCGGCTTCGGCTCAAAGTGAGGTCCAAGGAGTACAAACACTTTTTCAATCTCAGTCCGGGACTATTTGGATAGGCGGTGAACAGGGAGTTGCCTTTACCGAGTCCGGGCGCGACACCCAAGTCAGGCCTTTCCGTCTCCAGGGATCGGGCCCCCAACCCGCCGTTGTTGCAGTTTACGAGCACGAGGGCTATCTCTGGGCGGGTACCGGTTCAGGCCTCTTCTACTTTGCACCCGGCAGCCGGAAAGGCCGAAGTTTCCATCATGATTTATTGGATCCTAAAAGCCTGAGTTCCAACCGCATTTCCGCCATCTACAGGGACGAGACGGGTCTGCTCTGGTTCGGCACCGCGGGCGGCGGTATCAACATCCTAAATCCAAGCCGCCGTTTCGAATACTTTGGTCTTGATCCGTTCGGAAACGGGGGCTTGAAGTCGAACGCGATCTACGCGATTCAGGGAGGCGGCTCCGGGCCGCTGTGGGTGGGAACCGACGGCGAGGGCCTCAACATGTGGGAGCCCGACCGGGGTCAATTTCGTTATTATCGACCTGATCCCGACGACCCTTCATCTCTGCCGAGCCCCACGGTTTTCAGCATTCTTCCCATCCCGGAGGCCGGGGTTTGGGTCGGGACGGATAACGGCCTTGCCTTGTTGGACCCCGCGACTGGAAAATGCCGCACCTATCGGCATGATCCCGACGACCCCGACAGCTTGAGGCACAATAGGATCACCACCCTATACCAACCCCCCGATCGGGAGGAATTGTGGATCGGCACGAATATCGGCCTCGATGTCCTCGATCTGAAAACTGATAGGTTCAGACACATCGAAATCGAGGCCGCCGGCCCGAACGGGTCGAGCCAATACCAGGTCAAGGTCATTCGTGTGCGTCATGGCGTCGACTCGCGAACCCTTTGGGTGGGAACCGAGGGCGGTGGACTGAATGTCCTGGACTTCAAGGGCAGCCGCACGGCGCAATATCGTCACAACCCCGACGATCCCGACAGCCTGAGCAACGACCGGGTCATGTGCCTGTTACCGGACCCCGAGCAACCCGATCGAATACTGTGGGTAGGCACGCGCGGCGGCGGTCTCAATGCCCTGAATATTGAAAGCGAGCGATTCGCCCATTACCGTGTGAAGGACGGCCTGCCCAACGACACCATCTATGGGGTCCTCGACGACTCCGAGGGTTATCTGTGGATGAGCACCAACAAGGGGATCGCCCGTTTCGATCCTCGCGGTGGTACGTTCAGGAACTTCGACGTTCATGACGGACTACAAGGCGATGAATTTAACCGGGGGGCTTTTTTCAAGGATGCTCAGGGCAAAATGTATTTCGGCGGCATGACCGGATTGACTGCCTTTGTCCCGCAAGAGATTCGGGAAGTTACGGTTCCCCGGAAAGTCGCAATCACCCGGTTTCTGCTCTTCAACCGCGCCGTCGTACCGGATAAAACTTCCCCCTTGACCCGACCGATCGAGGAAACCGAAGCCATCACCCTGTCCTACAAGGATTCGATCTTTTCCTTCGAGTTGGCGTTGATGGATTACTCCAACCCCTCCCGGAACCGTTACGCCTACAAAATGGAAGGCTTCAGTGATGATTGGCTGTATACCAACCCCGGCATGAGGACGGCCCCCTTCACGAACCTTAATGCCGGCAAGTATACTTTCAGGGTGAAAGGCGGTAATCACGAGGGAGCCTGGGGAAAAGAGGAAGCGGCGATCGAGATCCATATCCGGCCGCCTCCCTGGTTGACCTGGTGGGCTTATGCGCTTTATGTCGCCGTTCTCGGCGTGGCCGTCTTTGCCTATATCTATGCCAACAAGCTCAAATTGGCCCGCGAGCGCGCCGTCGTCCGGCGATTGAGCCAATTAGACGCACTCAAGGACGAGTTCATGGCCAACACTTCCCATGAGCTGCGGACGCCCCTGAACGGGATTATCGGTCTCACCGAGTCCATGCTGATGGGCTCCGGCGGTGAACTCAGCCCTAAGAGCCGTCAAGATCTGGGCCTGGTAGTAGCCGCGGGCAAACGACTGGCCGGACTCATCGATGACATCCTCGATTTCTCCAAATTGAAGACCCACGTGCTTCAATTGGATCTGAAAGCGATGGATATAAGCGCTGTAAGTGAAGTGGTGCTTACGCTGTGCCGATCTCTCTTCGGAGAGAAGCCGGTCAACCTGGTCAACAACATACCGGCCGGCTTGCCCAGGGCTCGAGCCGATGAGAATCGGGTCAGCCAAATCCTGTTCAACCTGGTCGGCAACGCCGTCAAGTTTACCGAGAAGGGTCGCGTTGAAGTATCCGCCGAAGCCGGCAAGGATAGCTTGACAGTACACGTCAAGGATACCGGCATCGGCATTCCCGAGGACCAATTCGAGCATATCTTCGAATCCTTTCAACAGGCCGAGGGCTCGATCGCCCGCGCCCACGGCGGTACAGGGATTGGTTTGACCATCGCGCGCCAGTTGGTCGAATTACACAACGGGCGCCTGTGGGTTCAGTCCGAGTTGGGTCGCGGCTCTACTTTTTCTTTCAGCTTACCGCTCTGGGACGAGGACCAACCGGCCGATCGGCAAGACCGGCCGGCAATGCCGGTCCGGCCGGAGAAAGCGCAACTGCTGCCGGCCGGACCCGCCCAAACGCAACCCTTGCCGCCAATATCACTTCCCGACCCGGCAGCACCGGCCGCGCGAAGTGGCGCGAAGGATGGGGTTGCCCGAATCCTGGTTGTCGACGACGACCTGGTCAACCGCCGTGTCTTGCTCAATCACCTCGCTTTGCAGAACTACCAGGTTGTCGAAGCAGCCGACGGTCAACAAGCCCTGGCCCAACTCCAACACGATGCATCCTTCGATTTGGTCTTGCTGGATATCATGATGCCGGGCATGTCCGGTTACGAGGTCTGTCGCCGACTTCGCCGGGAATTCTCCGTGCGCGACCTGCCGTTGATTTTCTTGACGGCAAAAAACCAGATTTCCGACCTGGTGGTAGGTTTCGATGTCGGCGCCAACGATTACATAACCAAACCTATCGATAAAGACGAGTTGATCGCCCGTGTCAAAACTCATTTGGAACTGGTCCATATGAACCGTCATCTGGAGGCCCTGGTCGACGAGCGCACCAGGCACCTGGTCAAGGCGCAAAAAGAACTGTTGGCGGCGGCCCATCAGGCGGGCATGGCGGAAATCGCCGCCCATGTCCTTCACAACATGGGCAATGCCTTCAACAGTTTTCAGACTTCGGTCCAACTCCTCCACGAAACCATCATCAAACGCGGATGGCGAAACCTGTTGGAGCGCTGGATCGTGCTGGCCGGAAAAAGTCATGAGGCCGGCGGCCCGGACCTGTTCAAAGGAGAACAAGGTCGTCAATGGTTGCAGACCCTGGAAAAAATCATCGACCGTTGCGATAAGCACGATCAAAAGATGGAAAAAACAAGTAACGGTTTGCAGCAGGCGCTGTTCCAAATGACCGATATTCTGCGTCAAAGCCGGCAGTACGCCGGTTCCATAACCCACATGGAGGAAATCGATATCAACGAATTCGTGGTCGAGACCCTGGAAATGCAGGATTACCATCTCCAGGATGCAAATATCGCAATACAAACCGAGTTAAAACCCCTGCCCAAACTGAAACTGGCCAAAACCAAGTTGCGCCTCACTCTTTTGGGCCTTATCGAGAACGCTACCGAGGCGATCATGCAAAGGCCGCAAGCAACGGGCCTGATATGCATTCGCACAAGGCAGGTGGAACAGGGCATCGTCCTGGAACTGGAAGACAACGGACCCGGCATCAGTGAGGAAGATCGTGAAAAAGTGTTTCTACAAGGTTTTTCGACAAAGAGCAGCGGCCAGGGTTTGGGGCTCCACCACGCCGCCACCACCATGATGGAATTGGCCGGTTCGATCCAACTGGAAAATCGAAATCCCGAACCGGGCACAACGGTCCGGCTGATCTTCCCGGTGACCGGAGCGCCGTAAGCGACGGCAAAGCCCCGATTCCAGGACTTCCTTCACGGCTACTTTTTAGGCAAATGCGCTAAATGCCGGCGAATGTTCCTGGAAAACACATCGGGAGGTTCTAGAATCCCCAAATCCGGCCGGCATTACACCTGCAAGAGGGTTGCATGTCGTCTTCGACGTCGGTCCATGCCTTTGGTTATGGGTATAATGGTTCCAATTCGATTAGGAGTATATTGCCCATGAACGATGAGATCCAATCCAAGACCGCCGGGTTCCGGCCTGTTTTGTATATCCTGGGTTTTCTTTTGGCAGCTTTGGGTTTCATTTGGGGCGTGATTGACTGGACCCAGCAATCGGTGAAATGGCTCGTCAGCTTTTATGCGATAGGTGGATCGGTTTTCGTCCTTCTGCTGTGGTTTTTCTTCTTTTCACGCTTGCGACGAAAGGTCAAAGCCATCGGTTTGGGCGTTCTGATCGCCTTGGGATTATTCGTGTACAGCGCCGTGGACATTCGCGAGGTGGACGGTGACGTCATTCCGATTCTCGCATGGTCCTGGGAGCCGCCGGCGGATGAGGCTCTGGCAAACAGGTCCATAACCGCCGAGGGCCGCACCACACGGAATACCCGGGCCGGTGGCGACTTTCCTCGTTTTCTGGGCCCGGATGGCACCGGCACGATCGAGAATATCGATCCCGCATCAGACTGGAAGACCCGACCACCAAGGGAAATTTGGCGCATCCCGGTGGGCGCGGCCTGGTCGGGTTTTGCGGTCAAAGACGGTTTGGCCGTGACCCAGGAACAGCGGGGCGAGCGGGAAATGGTGACCTGTTACCTATTGGAGTCCGGCGAGTTGGTGTGGGCACATGGCGACCCGCAACGTTTTGCCACTACCGTGGGCGGTAACGGTCCCCGAGCAACGCCGACCATCGCCGACGGAAAAGTTTATAGCCTGGGCGCACTGGGTTTGCTCAACTGTCTTGATTCAGCGAGCGGGAAATTGCTGTGGCAGAAGGACACCGCTCGTGAACACGGTGCGGAGAAACCGCGTTGGGGCTACAGTTGCTCGCCATTGGTGATACCTGCTTCCGAATCAGCCGGCGGCAGGACCCTGGTCGTCGTCAGTCCGGGAGGGCCGAACGGACGCTCATTGGCGGCCTACGATGCCGACAACGGTGATCTTGTTTGGACCGGCGGCAACGCCAAGCCCGGTTACAGCTCGCCTTCGTTGGTCACACTGGCCGGGTCCCCAATGATCCTGATTTTCAATAACGGCAGCGTCGCCGGCCATCATCCCCGCGACGGCCGGGTTTTGTGGGAAACGCCCTGGCCCGGGGACAAACCCAGCGTGGCCAATCCTCGCGTTCTGTCCGGAGACCGGGTGCTGGTTTCCGCGGGCTATGGACTGGGCGCCAAAATGTACCGGGTTGCGAACCAAGACAGCGCGTTTTCCGCGGAAACCATCTACGAAACCCCGAGACTCAAGGCCAAGTTCGCCAACTTCGTTTTATACGGAGATCATGCCTACGGATTGGACGACGGGGTACTGACCTGTGTCGACACGGCCGACGGGCAGCGGGTCTGGAAGAAAGGACGTTACGGCCATGGCCAGTTGCTGCTGACCGGCGGTTACCTGTTGGTACAATCCGAAGGAGGCGGCTTGCATATATTGGAAGCCCGACCCGAGGGCCACAAAGAACTCGGCAGTATCCAGGTGCTCGGCGGTAAATCATGGAACACCCCGGCCCTGGCCGGGAACCGATTGTTGATGCGCAATCACAAGGAAGCCGTCTGCCTGGAACTGCCGCTAGACTGACAAGGCCCGCGTCTTTTGGAGCCTTGCGAGTTGCATAGGTGCTCACTTGGTCGAAAGATGTTTAGTTCTTCCCGGGAACAATCGAAGATCTTATGCAAAATGTTCATGTCTTCCTGGGAAGAATCGAACATCAAAAGGCGGATCTTTGGGCCTTCCCAGGAAGAATTGAGTCAATTCGGGGCTGTCAACGGCTCATGTTTGACTTCGACGGAGCCCTGGATTTTTCCCTCAGCCGTTATGCCGTTTGCATGGAGAGATTGGTCAAGCCGGCCAAGGGTGTATCCAGAAAGGCCGTGATATCGGTGTCCACTTCCAACAGGGAATCCATTTCTCGACGCAAGGGGCCCTCGGTGCCGCAGTTGATATCCAGAAAACGACGACGGCTTTCCGGCGGTAGGTCCATCACTTCGTTCAGTAAACTTTTCAAAACGTTCCAACGTTCCTTTTCCAGGTGAGACAAGAGCATAAGGGAGCACCTCTTTCCTTTTGTATTTTGGAGATGTTGGGCGGTTACCTCTGAAACCATCAACACAATCCGGGGCCGGTTAATTCCGAGGACGCCCTGGTCAGGAGCACCCGGTACATACTTATTTAAAAGGCAAACAGCTGACTAAGGTTGCCTGAAAAACGAAAAAAATCTTTTCAAGAACGTAAACAAGCTTGAAAAACGCTTCAATAGATGACAGGCGTAGCGTGCCGCCTGTCGCCTTTAGCCGCCGCATGTGGTAACGTTTAGTTTCTGCCGTTCCAACTATCAGCACGGTTTCCGGAGGGAGACATGAAAGACAAGTTCAAGGCAGCCCTAACCAAGACGGGACAGGGCATTAAATGGCTTTTCGCAAAGATTCCTTTTGGCAAACTGGGTAACTTGTTCAGCGAAAAGGGAAGCCGAAAATGGATCTTTGCCGTGCTCGGCCTGGTGTTCTTCCTGTTCTGGCTGGTGGGCTGGTATTGGAACCGTGAACCCGGAATGCGCGATATCCAAAAGACGGCAATGAAACGCGTGGGTGACGAAAGCCGAATGGTCACCGGGGTCTATACCTCCGCCATGCTGATCGAGGTTGCCGAAACCCTTCTGGAAAAGCCCGGCGGCTACCTGAGCAACGACGTCGCGCCCCCCTCCGTATTCCTGGACAACATGCCGAACTGGGAATTCGGCGCCCTGGTGCAGGTGCGCGACCTGGCCCGATCCATGCGCAACGACATGAGTCGGTCCCGCTCCCAGTCCGAGGAAAACAAGAACCTGGCCGAGGCCGAACCGCTGTTCAACTACGATCACGATTCCTGGGTCTTCCCCGCCAGCGAACGCCAGTACCGCAAAGGCATACGCGCCATGGAAAAATACCTGGACGGCCTGTCGCAACAAACCGATGCCAATACCCAGTTCTACGCCCGGGCCGACAACCTGCGCGACTGGCTGGCCATCGTGGAAAAACGCCTGGGCAGCATGTCCCAACGGCTCAGCGCCAGTGTCGGACAAGCGCGGGTCAATACGGATCTGGCCGGGGACGAGGCGGCCTCCCAATCCACCTCGACCGGTGATGTGGTGGTGGTCAAAACGCCCTGGCTGAAGATCGACGATGTCTTCTACGAGGCACGCGGCGGCACCTGGGCCCTTCTGCATTTCATGCAAGCCGTGGAACGCGATTTCGAGAGCGTGCTGGAAAAGAAAAACGCCCGCGCCCTGGTTCGCCAGATCATCCGCGAATTGGAGGGAACCCAGCGCACGGTCTGGAGCCCCCTCATCTTGAACGGTTCCGGCTTCGGCCTCTGGGCCAATCACTCGCTGGTCATGGCCTCCTATATCTCCCGCGCCAATGCGGCGGTTATCGACCTGAGGGAACTGCTGAGCCAGGGATGATTGCTTTTTTAAAAGTTCGGAACATTGCAACCGCATTTATCCGGACTTATATTTGACAAATGTCGGGCAGCGGCTCATCCTCTCCCAACTATGATGTGACAAAAGATTAACGTAACCCCCGGCCTTTTTGGGCGGGAGTTGTTGAAAATCGGGGAATTTGGAGCGATAATAGCGCACCCGACAGGCAGGGGGCCGTGGACCCTCCGGGACAAGATTGCCGTTGGATGGAGGACTGAGTTGAAAGAAGTAGGAACCCTTGAACTGAAAACGGGTCTGGCTGAAATGTTGAAAGGCGGCGTCATCATGGACGTGGTGACCCCCGAACAGGCAAAAATCGCCGAGGACGCCGGCGCGGCCGCCGTGATGGCGCTGGAACGCGTCCCGGCCGATATTCGCAGGCAAGGCGGCGTGGCCCGCATGTCGCCTCCCGAACTCATTTTCGGAATTAAAGAAGCGGTTACCATCCCTGTCATGGCCAAAGTGCGTATCGGCCATTTCGTAGAAGCACAAATCCTGGAAGCGATCGGCATCGACTTTATCGACGAAAGTGAAGTACTGACCCCCGCCGACGAGGCCAACCACATCTGGAAACACGATTTCAAAACCCCCTTCGTGTGCGGTGCCACCAGTCTTGCCGAGGCGTTACGCCGCATCGGCGAAGGCGCGGCGCTGATTCGCACCAAGGGCGAAGCCGGCACCGGCAATGTGGTGGAAGCGGTTCGCCACATGCGTCAAATCAACACCGAAATCGCGCACTTGCGCAGCCTGGACCACGGCAGCATGATGACCACGGCCAAAAACATGGGCGCACCGGTTTCCCTGGTGAAACTGGTGGCCGAGCAGGGCAAACTGCCCGTACCCAACTTCGCGGCCGGCGGCGTGGCTACTCCTGCCGACGCCGCGTTGATGATGCAGTTGGGCGCCGAATCCGTCTTTGTGGGCTCCGGTATCTTCAAATCCGGCGATCCCGCCAAGCGCGCCCAAGCCATCGTCAAGGCCACCACGCATTACAAAGATCCGCGCATGGTTATGGAAGCCTCGCGCAACCTGGGTGAGGCCATGGTGGGCATCAACATCAGCGACATCCCCGAGGGCGAGTTGCTGGCCGGACGTGGTTGGTAGGCCATGATCGGCATCCTTGCGCTTCAGGGTGGATTCGAAGCTCACGGCAAGATATTGGACAAACTGGGCCTGCCGTATCGGCAGGTCCGCCTGGCTCGGGATCTGGAAGGTCTCGAGGCCTTAATTCTGCCCGGCGGCGAATCCACCACCATGTTGAAGCTGATGGACATCTACGACCTGTTCGAGCCGCTGGCGCGGTTCGGCGCCTCCGGCAAACCCGTTTTGGGCACCTGTGCGGGCGCCATCCTTATGAGCCGCCATGTGGACCAATCCGGGCAGCGCAGTTTCGGCTGGCTGCCCGTGAGCATCGAACGCAATGCCTATGGTTCCCAGCGGGAAAGTTTCCGCGAGGTGCAGGACATCCCCGCTTGGAACCTGACCGATGTCCCGGCCCTTTACATTCGGGCGCCGCGTTTCACTGAATTGCCCGCGGATGTGACCGTTCTGTCTCGTCTCGACGGCGACGTTACCGGTATCTCCCGGCATCAATTCACCGCGGTAACCTATCATCCCGAACTCATGGACGACGTGCGCTTCCACCGGGCCTGGTACCAATACCAGGTCGCGCCTCTTTCGGCCGGGGCCGCGTCATGAACCTCGCGCCTGTTTCGCGCCTGACGCTGCCGGGCCTGGATGTGCCCGGCAGTTACGGCGATCCCGAGGCCGAATACCGGACTCTCGCGGACGGCGTGGGCATCATCGACTTAAGCCACGAACAATTCGTGCTCTGCGAGGGTCCCGACGCCGCGAGTTTCCTCCAGGGAATGCTGACCGAGGACGTACTTGGAACGGCGGTCGGTGATTCACGCGATGCTTGGATGTTGAACGCGAGCGGCAAGATTCTGCACCTGGTCCGCGTCAACAGGCTTCAGCCCGATCAGTTCCTTTTACAAACCCGAGCGGGAGAGGCGCAAGCCGTCCACGACCAGTTGAATCGTTATTTGATTATGGAAGATGCCCGGCTGGAAATCGCCGGTGATCGGCGTTGCCTGTCGCTTCAGGGAAAGGCAGCTTCTTCGCCGGGGCTCGATTGCTTCGTTACCGCGCACGACCGTTGCGGTTTCGGCGGCTACGACCTGCTGGTGAAATCCGTCGATTGGTCGGCAACCATCGCCGCACTGCGGGAAGAAGGCGCCGTGCCGGTGGGTTTTGCCGCGCTCAACCGCGCCCGCATCCAGGCCTTCATTCCCTGGTTCGGACCCGACATGCAGACGGGCAACAATCCCTTGATCTACGGACGAAACCGCGTCTCTCATGCCAAGGGCTGCTTCATCGGCCAGGAGACGGTCGCCAAAACGCGGGACCGGGGCAGACCGCCGCGACTGTTGGTGCAGTTGGAAAGCCGAGGTGATCGGGCACCCGAACCCGGACTTGAACTAACCCACGAGGATAAACCCGCCGGCGCCGTTACCTCCGCTGCATCGATGGGAAGCGATAGACTCCAGGCGCTGGCAGTGGCAAAATATGGCATTGTGGAAGCCGCAACCGAACTGTTCGACAGCGAGGGTCGCCGCTGGGCGATCATTGATCGGGTTAAATACAAATAAGGCGGGCCCGCATGAAAGTACACGGCCGGGAATATGAAATTGAAGTACGCGTGAGCCATCATTTTATGGGCACCCACGCGTTGCCCTCCCGGCCCGAAATGCACGAACACTACTGGGAAGTGGAATTCAGTGTCTGCGGCCCCCTGAATCCCCGAACCGGTATGGTTTGCGATATGTTGGTGCTGTCTGAATTCTTCAAACCGTACGTGTTGCCCCTGGACGGTTACAACCTCCACGAGTTCGAAGATTATCAAGACAAGGAAGGTCTGGTGGGCCTCACCGCCACCTACCCGACATGCGACACCCTGGCCCATTATTTTCTCTGGAAAACCATCCCGGATTTTAAAAATGACCCCCGATTTGCCGATTTGAGAATTTCACAAATTAAGGTAAGCATCTATGAACCCGATAAAAAGGAAGCATGGGGTCACGCGATCATCCGCCCCAAGCCGGGCAATGAGTGGTAACCTACCATCATCGGGTCAATTGAAACAGCACGCCGATACGTAAATGAATACTTGGCGATGCATGGGGTGAGTAAGAATTATCATGGGGTCCAGGATCTATCTGTCTTTATCTTCAGGTTTCCTTGCGCTTGTTTTGTCGCCGCTTGGTTCGGCGCATGACCGCGGCCTTGGTTTCGAGCATCTTTCCATCGAAGACGGTCTTTCGCAAAGCACCGTAACGACCATCCTCCAGGACCGCGACGGTTTTTTGTGGTTCGGCACCCACGACGGTTTGAATCTATATGACGGATACAGTTTTCGCGTTTATCGCCGCGACCCGGACGACGTCTCCACGCTCAGCGACAATTGGATTTCGGCGCTTGCCGAGGACAGCGAGGGCCGGCTCTGGGTGGGGACCTACGGCCCCGGACTCTGCCGCTTGGACAGCAACCGTCGCGGCTTTACCCGGTTCGACTTGGGCGAGAACCAACGCTCCGGCCTGTTCCAGAACCTGGTCAAGGTGATCCTGGAGGTAAAACCCGGCACCCTCTGGTTAAGCACCGAATTGCAGGGCATCCTGGTTCTGGAAACCGCTACCGGCCGGATCAGCGTCCTGACCTCCCAAGATCCCGTCTTCAATCCCGCGGAACTGAAGATTGTCGACATGTTGCGCGATGATCGGGGAGACGTCTGGACGGCGACCGAAAACAGCGGCGTCTTTCACATCGATATGGATACGGGTAAGGCGACACGCTGGTCCGACGCGAGCGGGGATAGAACGGCGCTGACCTCTAATCGCACGACCGCGCTTGCCATGAACGCGGACGGCGCCGTCTGGGTAGGTACGGACCGTATGGGCCTCAACCTCATATACCCGGAATCGGGGACGGTCACCCGGTACAAACCGGAGGGCAATCCCGCGGGTCCGCCGCGAACCCGAATTAACGATTTGATGATTGATGACGAGGGTCACCTGTGGGCGGCTACCACGGATTTCGGCGTGCAGGTCTACGACCACGAGGGATTTACGACCCATACGCGGAATCTCCTCGACCCAAGCGGCTTGCGCGACCGGCATATCTTATCGCTGCTGCACGACCGGTCGGGGAACTACTGGGTGGGTACCTACGCGCGCGGCCTGAACAAGGCGATACGCACCAGGAAAGGCTTTCGCCATTACCGCTACCGCGCCGACCGCGGTGACAGCTTGAGTCAGGGTCTGGTGTCCTCGTTCGCCTTCGATTCAGCCGGTCAACTGTGGGTGGGCGTGCGCGGCGAGGGCATCTCGGTATTGATCGGCAACGATTCCTTCAGGCGGCTGCAACACGATCCCGAGGAGCCCGACAGCTTAAGCGATAACCTGGTCTACCACATGCTGACGGATCGGAACGGCGTCGTGTGGGTGGCTACCGGTAACGGCTTGAACCGCCGGCATGCCGACGAGGGCACGTTTACCCGTTATTTTCACGATCCCGAGGACGCGGGGAGTCTCACTGCCGATTTCGTTCAGTTTCTTTTCGAGGACAGCCGAGAGCGTTTCTGGGTCGGTACCCAAGGGGGTTTGGGTCTTATGGACCGGGAGACGGGCCGGTTCAGGCATTATCGACACGACCCGGAACAACCCGCTTCCATCTCCAGCAACCAGATCAATTCTGTGGTGGAGGATATCGCCGGTCAGATCTGGGTCGGCACGGACCTCGGCTTCAACCTGATGTATGAAGACGGCACTTTTCGCTCGTTCGTCCACGATCCTCGTGAGCCTGAGGGTTTACAACACAACAGCGTCATGTGCATCTACCCGGACGGAAACGGGGTGCTGTGGATCGGCACCTTCGGCGGCGGCATGGCTCGCTATGATAAGGCGGGTAACCGGTTCAGGCATTTTACCGAAAAAGATAACCTGCCCAACAACTCGGTCTACGGCATTGTCGATGACGACCTGGGTTATCTTTGGATCAGTACCAACGGCGGTTTGTCCCGGTTCGACCCTAAAAACGAAACCTTCCATAACTTCGACATCGGTTCGGGCCTGCTGCACAGCGAGTTCAATCGCAACGCCTTCTACAAGGACAAAAGCGGAAACCTGTTATTCGGCACCCTGGGCGTGGTGCAAATCGATCCGTCTCAGGCGGGTCAAGGCGGTTTCGTCCCGCCGGTCGTGCTGACCTCGGTGCGTAAGTACAATGAGGAAATCCTTTTGGATATACCCCTGACCCAATTGAAGGAATTGAAATTGAACCGGAACGACCACATGATCTCGTTCTCGGTGGCCGCCTTGGATTACAGCAAGCCGGAACGCAATCGTTTCTCCTATATGTTGGAAGGTTTCAACGAGAATTGGATCGAATTGAGCCGGGGTATCCACAACATTAGCTTCACGAATTTGGATCCGGGCAATTACACGTTACGCATCAAGGGCGCAAATGCAGATTCGGTGTGGAACGAAGAGGGCATCGAATTGGATATCCGGATGCCGTATCCCTGGTGGCAGACGGCGCCGGCATTCCTTCTCTACTTTGCCGGTTTGGCGGCCGTCGTTTTTGTCAGCCGCTATATGCGGCGTCATCTGAAGGAACGCAGCATGATGCGGGCGATATCCCTGGGCAAGGCCGAGTTCGCCACCACGATCCTGCACAACATCGGCAATATCCTCAACAGCCTGCGCATTTCCTGCGACCAGGGCGAACGAACCCTGCGCGGCACCAAGCTGAAACAAATATTGCGGGCCATGGAAATGCTGAAGAAGAACCAGGATCAGCCGGACTATCTCACCGAGGATCCGCGTGGGAAATTACTGCCGGAGTACCTGCTCACCGCGGGCAGCATCCTTTCCGAGGAACAGCAGGAGGTCTTGACGGAATTCGAGGAAATGAGCGAGAAGATCAACCTCATGAAGGACATCATCGAAACCCAGCAGGCCCACGCCAAGCTGTCGCTGATGGATGAAGGCCAGGAGCTGAACCTGATCGTGGAGAACGCGCTCAAGGTGCAGGACGAGGCCCTTGAGCGACGACATATCACCCTCAAAACCATTTTAGGCGATGTCTCCCTGATCAAAGTGCAAAAGACCCAGCTGATGCATATCATCATCAACCTGCTGAAGAACGCGGCGGAAGCCATGGAGACCGTGATGGACCGCGACCGCGTGTTGACCGTGGAGACCCGGCAGAACGGCAAGACGGTACAACTGGTCATCAGGGATACCGGCGTGGGGATTGCCGCGGAACATCTCAAGAAAATGTTCTCCTATGGGTTTACCACCAAGGAGTCCGGCCACGGCTTCGGTCTCCATTTCTGCTGGCGGGCGATGAAAGAAATGGGCGGCACCATCACGGTGGAAAGCGAAGGCCGGGACATGGGCGCCGAATTCGTAATGACCTTCCCGGCATCCCGTTAAAGCGTCGGCCGTTCATTCACGCCGGATCGAAGCTGACCGCGTAGATCGGCGGCAAGTTGCCGTTCAGCAGGCGTGATGTATCGACTCGGGGTACAATATTCGGGTACGGAGGTTCCATGAACGTCTTCAGGCGGATAACCAACTTCATCCCACTCATGATCATCAAGTTCTATCGGACCTTCATATCGCCCTTGATGCCGCCCGCTTGCCGGTTTCATCCCTCCTGTTCCGCCTACGGCCTGGCTTGTTTCCAGAATCATCCCGTTCATAAGGCCCTGTGGCTGACCTGTTGGCGCATCATGCGTTGCAATCCCTTCAACCCCGGCGGTTACGATCCGCCGCCGCCTCCCAAGGGCGCCGCCGGCGTCGATCACTGTTGTGATGATTGCGCGGGAGAAAATTCTGAAGAAACGATGGATAAACAAACACCGACGACCTGATTTCGTTGTAGAATGAGTTTTGTATTCCACGTACACAAAGCATCCAAAGTGATCGCGGAGCCCGAGGGTTCCGCGGTTATCCCGAGGAAAGGCCGCTGTTTTTTCAGAACCAGGTCAGAATGCCCAAAACGGCCAGCAGGCCGATGACGGTCCAGGTCGAGACCATACCGAACAAGCGACCGACCGAGGCGCCGCCGGTTTTGGACAAACCCACGGCATGTGCCAGACGGCCGAGGGTCAGCAGGCCGCCGAAGGCGTGCACCTGCCAGCCTGCCGGATCGCGGATCTCGAACAGCAATAAGAGGAACAGGGCAAGCGGCATATTTTCCACCATATTGCCGTGAACGCGGATGGCGCGCCGCAAACTCCTGTCGTCGCCGTCGCCGATGCCTATTTGCTTGTCGTTGCGCATCTTGGCCACGCGCAGGCCGAGCGAGATGCAGACCAAAGCCAGGATGGATGCATAAAGGGTGGTGATGGGTGCGGGGTTCATGAAGACCTCCTTCGGTATTTATTGGTACCCGGCCGCTTGAATACGGAAAAGATGGGCGTAGCGGCCGTCCAACGCCATTAACTCCTCGTGGGTGCCTTGTTCCACCAGTTTGCCGGCATTGAGCACCGCGATCTGGTCCGCCATGCGCACCGTGGAGAAACGGTGGGAGATCAGGATCGCCATCTGACGACGGGTGACTTCCCGAAAATGATCGAAGATGCGCACCTCGGCCTCGGCGTCCATGGCGGCCGTGGGTTCGTCCAGCACCAGGATGTCGGCGTTGACGCGCATAAAGGCGCGAGACAGGGCGATCTTTTGCCATTGCCCGCCGGACAACTCTCGACCGCCCTCGAACCAGCGTCCCAGTTGGGTATCGAACTGCTTGTCCATCTTGTCGATGAACGGCGTGGCCATGCCCTTATCGGCAGCGTTGCGCCAACGGGCGTGGTCTTCATAGGCATGGACATCGCCCGAGCCGATGTTCTCGCCCACCGTGAACTGAAAACGCACGAAGTCCTGGAAGATCACGCCGATGCGCTCGCGCAGGGCGTCCAACTGCCATTCCTCGATATCCAATCCGTCCAGCAGGATGCGGCCGCTGTCGGGAGTGTACAAACGGGTCAGCAACTTGATCAGGGTCGTTTTTCCCGAACCGTTCTCGCCCACCAGCGCCAGTTTCTCGCCCGGTTGCAAATGAAAGCTCACCCCTTGTATCGCGGGTTCTTCAGCGCCGGGATAGGTGAACCACACGTCCTCGAAACGCACGCCGCCGCCGGGGCTCGGCCCCTGCAACGCGGTGCCTGAAGGCGCGGCGGTGCGTTCCTCCAGGAATTGGTAGAGCTTGGAAAGATACAGGTTATCCTCATACATGCCGCCGATGGAGGTCATGCCCGCCGCAAATGCGCTCTGACCTTGCCGGAAGACCATCAGGTACATGGTCATATCTCCCAGCGTAATCTGACCCGAGGCGGTCGACCAGACAATCCAGCCGTATGCGCCGTAAAAGGCAAAGGTACTCAACAGGCCCAGGGCAAAACCCCAGAACCCGCGACGTACGATCAGGCTGCGGTCCTCGGCAAAAACCATGTGGAAGATGTCCTTGAAACGCTGCAACATAATGCCGCCCAACTTGAACAGTTGCACCTCTTTGACGTAGTCCTCGCGGGCCATGACCATTTCCAGGTAGGCGCGTTTGCGGGTCTCCGGCGAACGCCACTGGAACAGGCGAAAAGCCTGGTTGGAGAAATGAGTCTCGGCAAAAAACAGCGGCAGGCCCGCCAGCATCAGCACCAGCACGGCCCAGGGCGAGAAGCTGAGCAGCAAGCCGCCGTAACTGATCAGCGAGATGCCGTTCTGGATGAGGCTGAAGGTACGGTTCACAAGGCTCAGCGGGCGACTGGACGCCTCGCGCCGGGCCTGGGTCAGGCGGTCGTAAAATTCGGAATCCTCGAAGTGTTTCAATTCCAGGGTGAGCGCCTTCTCCAAGATCATCACGTTCACCCGCTGGCCCAGCAAGGCGCGCAACAAGGATTGGGCAACTGTCAAACCCCGGCTGCCGCCCGCCATGATCACCATCAAACCGCATTCCAAACCTACATAAACCAGGGCCTGGTTCAGATCCGCGCGCGAACCCGTTTGAGCGGCAAGCACAACACCGTCCACGATCAACTTGCCCACGTAGGCGGTGGCCGCCGGCAATACCCCCGCGAACAGGGTCATGATCACCATGGCGATGGTCAACGGCTTGCTGGTGGACCAGACCAGGCCGATAGCGCGGTTGGTATAGCGGAAGGTACCGAAGAATTGTTTGTGAAACGGAACGTCGCTTTGTTTGGGAATGACTCGGGAGCTGAACATGCTCTCACACCTCTCGGAAGTCGTTTATAATACCCTGTTCACGCGCAAAATGGGTCAAAAGGGGGCACAGATGAGTCATAGCTACCAGATGTTGATCGGCGAGCGTTGGGAAACGGGCAAGGGCGAGGGCATAACGGTCGTGGATCCGGCTACCGAAGAAGTTATCGGTACCATTCCACGCGGCAACGCCGACGATGTGGACCGCGCCGTCAAGGCCGCCCGGCACGCCTTCGACCAGACGTGGCGCAAGCTGAAACCCAGGGAGCGGGCTCGCATCCTCTACGACACCGGCCGGGCGATCGAGGAACGCATCGATGATTTCGCCCGCTTGGAAACCCTGGATTCAGGCAAACCGCTGCAACTTTCCCACAAGGAAGTGCTGAGCACCGCACGTTATTTTGAATACTACGCGGGCGCCGCCGACAAGTTGGAGGGCCGCAGCATTCCCCTGGGCCCGGACTTCATGGATTTCACCATCCGCGAGCCCATGGGCGTCACCGCGCACGTGGTTCCCTGGAATATGCCCTTCAACATGATCGGCCGCAGTGTCGCGCCCGCCCTGGCCGCCGGCAACACGGCCGTGGTCAAACCCTCGGAAATGACCTCGCTGACCGCTTTGGAGCTGGGCAGGGTTTTTCAATCTGTCGGCCTGCCGCACGGGGTTTACAATGTGGTCACCGGCTACGGCCTTGAAGCGGGCGAACCCCTCTGCGGCCACCCGGATATCGACTGCATTACCTTTACCGGTTCCGTGCCCACCGGCCGGCGGGTCATGAAAACCGCGGCGGAACATATCAAACCCGTTGTTTTGGAACTGGGCGGCAAGTCGCCGCATATCATCTTCAACGACGCCGACCCGGAAACGGCCGCCGCCGAGGTGGCCAAAGGGATTTACGCCAACACGGGCCAAATCTGCTCCGCCGGATCACGCCTGTTGGTAGAACGGGGCATCGCCGACAACCTGCTGGAAGCCCTGGTGGCGCGCTCTCGGAAGATCCGCTTGGGACCCGGTATGGAACAGCCGGACATGGGGCCCTTGGTTTCCCAGGAGCACCTGGACCGCGTGCTGGGTTATATCGACACGGGCAAGGAACAGGGCGCCCGTATCATTACCGGCGGTGAACGCGCGCGCGACAAGGGTTACTTCGTGGCGCCGACCGTCTTCACCGGTGTCGACCCGGAGATGCGCATCGCCCAAGAGGAAATATTCGGCCCGGTTCTCTCGGTACTCACCTTCACCGACGAGGCACAAGCCGCAGCCCTGGCCAATAACGTGAAATACGGCCTGGTTGCAGGCATCCACACCAGGGACATCGACAGGGCCATGCGCCTGGCTCGTGACCTGAGAGTGGGTCAGGTCTACATCAACGAGTATTTCATCGGCGGTGAGGAAACCCCTTTCGGCGGCTATAAACAAAGCGGCTTCGGCCGCGAAAAGGGGCTACCCGCGCTGGACAACTACACCCAACTAAAAAACATCTGCGTCCGCATCCGGTGAACAGTAGCGTGAGCAAGCCCTACCACGGAACGATCACGGTTGGCGGGAACCGTTCAGTAGACAACGGCACAGGGCTCTTCGGCAACGCCACGGCCCTCCGTCTGAGGGGCGATGTGAACGCTCCCAATGGGTTCGTCACACCGGTCCGATACGACGATCCGGCCCCGGGCGGCAATCAGGACGGCTTCATCATACCGCTTGACAACATCCGGCAGAATTTAATGCGATGGCCGGATCACAATGCTGACGGCGTTTCCCACTTTTAGACTACCCTTGGAACACACACACCGAGCCGTCCGGATTCCGCTATAATGATCCTGAAACCTGATGCGGGAGCCGAGTTTGAGCCTACCATTCCAGAAGATCCAGGCTTGTGGCAATGATTTTGTGCTGCTGGAAGAACATCCGCGGCCCGAGGATATCGCCCTGATCTGTGATCGTCACCACGGCATCGGCGCCGACGGTGTCCTGGTCTTTTCTTCAGGCGAGTGGGGCCCGGTCATCGACCACTATGACCCCGACGGCAGCAGAACCCTATGTCTCAACGGCTTACGCGCCGCACTGGCCGCGCTCTACGAGGACGGTCGCGTTCCCATTCGCGGTATCGCCGCGTGCGAGGGCAGCAAGCTGTCCTACGAAATCGACCCCGGCGTGTCCCTGCGTCTGCCCTGCCTGCCCTATGAACCCCACCACTGGCAACCGCCGGACGGGGGCGAGGCGGTTCGCGGTTTCTTTGCCGCCGTGGGCAATCCCCATTTCATCACCATCGAGTCCATGGACCGCGCGCGCTTCCGGCAAACGGCTCCCTCGATCCGCGCCGACCCGTCCATTTCGGCCGAGGGCTGTAATGTGAACCTGCTCAAACGATCCGGCGACATCTGGCGCATCGTCACCTACGAGCGGGGCGTTGAAGGATGCACCCTGGCTTGCGGCTCCGGCATGTATGCAAGCGCCCTGGTGTTGATGGGTGAGTTCGACCTGCAATCCGTCACTTTCCAACCGGAGGGACACGGCACCGTAACCGTTACTGCCGCCGGCAGTGATTTGAAATTCGAGGGGACAACCCGCCGGGTAGCACAAGGAGTCTGGTTATGTTGATGCTTTTATTGTTCCTGTGGCAGGAACCGGAGATCGAACCGGAATCGGTCAACGCCAGGGTCTTTCTGGATTCCGGCGAGGTGGTGGAACTCACCGATTTCCGACTCAAGGGCATCGAGCCGCACGCTTTCGAGTTCAGGGACAAGGACGAACAGTATTTCCTGAGCATTTTCCGCATCGCCCAGGTACGTCGCCTGGATCGTCGCGGCAATTTCGAGATCCTGTTGGACAGCGGCGAGAAGAAGACCGGAAAAATCACCGCGGTCAATATCATCGGCGCCGGCATCAAGAAAGAGGACAAAAAACGCGTGGTCACCGGCGATATCGAAGCGGTGGACGATACCGATCAGGTCATGATCATGCTCAGCCGGGTCCAACGCATACACTTCATCTCCGGTTTCCAGTTGCGGGCCTGTGTGGACGGCCATTACGAACAATATACCCCTTATCCATTCTGTCCGGTCTGCGGCAAAGAGCTTCAAATCGGCCCGCACCGTGAAGACCCGCCCGAGGTATCCCCCACCTTGCCCCCGTTCTACCGGCTGCGCCTGGACCCAAGGAATCCGTCGTCCCGCCGCAATTAGGCACCAAACCCCCGTTGGATCGGGTACAATAGCGTAGGCTGGCATGCCTCTGGTGATACATGATCGGACCTGAATTCTCCGGATACAAACTACTCGAAAAGCTCGGCGGCGGGAATACCGGATACGTCTACAGGGCTTTTGACCCCGCACAACGGCGCTACCTGGCCATTAAGATCCTCCCCAACGATTTCCTGATCAGCAAGGAACGCCGCGCCCGCTTCATCCGCGAGACCAGGGCCGCGCGCCTGCTCTCCCATCCGGCCATTGCACGCATGCTGGAGGTGGGCACCAGCGACGACGGCCACCACTTCATCGCCATGGAATACGTGGACGGACGCCGCTATGACGAAATCGCGCAAGCGCACCAGGACGGGCTCCCGGAAGAAACCTTCTTCGAGCTCATGCAGCCCGTACTGGAAGGCGTTGCCTACGCCCACGAACACCACCTGGTCCACCGCGACCTGAAGCCCACCAACCTGAAACTGACCGGCGACGGCCAACCCAAGGTGCTGGATTTCGGCCTAGTCAAGTTCCTGAATAAGGAGCCCTCCGGCGACGACAGCTTTCAAACCATGGCCGGCATGGTTTTGGGCAGCGCCGGTTATATGTCGCCGGAACAGGCCGACGGGCTTTCCTCCGATGCGCGTACCGATGTGTTTTCCATGGGTGTCATCATGTACGAATTTCTTGCGGGCCGGAACCCCTTTCAGTGCAAGAATCCCTTTGCCACCATTACCAAAATCTTGACGGTCAATCCCGTCAGCCTTGAATTGATCCGGCCCGATCTTCCGCTACCTCTCTGTCAGGTGATCCAGAAATGCCTGTCCAAGGATATGGATATGCGTTTTGCCGATGCCGGTGTCTTGCTTCAGGCAATCACCCAAATTAAAGGCGGTTAGATGAAATTATCTTGGATGAGCCTGGTGCTGGCTGCCTCCTTCATTCTACTGGCCGTCTACGGCATTCAATCCATGCCGCCGGAGGAAGAAGGGCCTGCCAATCAGATGCGGCAGAGCCTGATCAACAATTACCTGGTGCGCACCCGCCTCATGGACGACCTGTTCTCCGAGGTCATCGCCGGCATTATGGCAAGCCTTAGCGACGAACAAAAGGAAGATCCGCTTATCGTCGAGGCATTGGCCACCCTCTACGCGGAGGAAGGCGAGTTGGACGAGGCTCGCGGTCTCATCGAACTGGCGGGCGACGCCTATGACGATCGATTGTTTCGCTACGCCTATTTCGACGCCCATTACCTGCCCGAGGGCTGGACCGAAACGACGACCGAGGACTGGGTGGGCGCACGTATCAAGGCAACCGCCGCCAAACGCCTGGGCAATGTGGAAATCGAACAGGAAGCTCAGGAAGACCTGGTCGAATACATGGATAAAGTCCGCCTGGCTTACAATGTCCAGGTGCCGCGCCACTTTTTCAGCCTGATCGGATTGGGCCTGCTGATCAGCATGTATTTTTCCGATCGCCAGTGGCGGCGACTGGGCAAGGAAGATTTCTTCAAGCTGAAGCCGCTCTACTTCCCCACCGAGGATCTATGGCGGTTCTGCGCCCTGTTTCTGTCGGGCATCGTGGTCATCAGCCTGTTCCTGAGCGCTTTTTCCGGCATTCCGCTGTGGCTGATGGATGTCCTGGCCAGTTTGGGCTATATCGTGTTGGGCATCTTCCTGTTGCGCCGCGTCATCTTCCGCGATCATCCCGGCGAGGCGTTCTCGGCCCTGGGACTCACCAACCTGCGCATGCACTGGTTCAACATCTTCCAGATCTTCGGCGGCTTCTCCATCCTGGTCGCCTGTCATTATTACGCGGAAATGATCGCCATCCTGAGCTCGTGGCCGCTGGACCGCACCGATACCGAGGCCCTCTTCCGCGAGATTTTGACCAATCCCACCGCTCGTATCGTTTACGGGATCACCGCCTGTATCGTGGCGCCCTTCTTCGAGGAAATCTTCTTCCGCGGCATCGTTTTCCGCCTGTTGCTCAAGTCCTACCGGCCGTTTGTCGCCATCTTCAGCAGCGCCATCCTGTTTGCCGTCATGCACCCCTTTCCCCTCTGGCCCCTGATCCTGGCCAAGGGCGTCGGTCTGGCCGTGGTCTACTACCGCACCGCCAACCTGGTCATCGTGGTCTGGACCCACGCGCTTTGGAACCTGATGGTGCTGATGATCACCTTTGCCGGAACCGGCGCGTAGAGGAGTCCCCCCATGTTAGATTTGCTTTTTCTTCTCCTTGCCTGGAGTGACGCTCATACCTGGAACTGGCCCATGACCACCGAATACGGCGTCACCGCCGGCTTCGGCGAGTATCGCGGCTCCCGCTTCCACATGGGCCTGGATTTCTCCACCAACGACCTGGAGGGCGAACAGGTGCGCGCTGCCCGCGACGGCCGCGTGTATCAGATCAAAGCCCGCGACAACGGTTACGGCCGGGTCATCTACGTGCGTCACCAGGACGGTTACGCTACCGTCTACGCCCACCTGGCCGCGTTCGGGCCCAAGCTTACCGAAGTACTGAAGGAACGCGGCCTGGACCCGCTCGCCCCCTTCGGCGATATTGCCCTGGATGTTCCGGTCAGCACCGAGGACCTGCTGGCCTACAGCGGGGAAAGCGGCGCGGGTACGCCCCACCTGCATTTCGAGGTGCGCAAGCGCGACAACCCGGTCAGCCCGCTGGACCTGGACTTCCCGCCGCTGCCCAAGATTGCCAACCGCGCCCGCATCAAGGAAGTCCTGCTGGCGCCGTTGGACCGCGACAGCCGCGTCAACGGTTCGCCGCTGCCCTTTCTGGTGGGTCAGGGGGTCAACAATATCCGCGCAACCGGACGCATCGGCGTGTACCCCTTCGTCTATATCTCCACCGACCGCGGTAACCGCATCGCGGCCAGGGGGGTGAAGCTCTACCAGGATGAGCGTCTGGTGGGCTCCTGGCAACCCTTGCAATTGTCGTTCGACAATTATCGCCATGCCGGGCTGGTTTATGACCAGGCCTGGTCCGGTTTCGGGCCCACCCGTTACGCCCATTGTTTCGACGACCGCGCCGCGGACCTGCCCAAGGTGCCGGGTTTTCAACAAGACGGCGTGGTGGTGGTCAACGGTCCCACGCAATTGCGCATTCAAGCCCGCAACCTGGCCGGCGACTGGTTCACCCGCGTTCTCGACCTGAATCCCAAGGCGGCGCGTCACCGGAAGCTGAATTTCGGCGAGATACCCGTGCAGGCCACCAGCCTTACCCTGAAACTCCATCAGGACCGCATCTACCTGAACCCGGGCCTGGCCGGCACGCTGCACCTGCCCGACAGCATCCAGGGTCTTGCCGCCGGCGACAGCCGCATCATCTCGCCCGCGACCGTCGACAAGCGTTTGGACATGCGCTGGCGCACGCCGGCGGGCAACCTGGAGCGCGCCTACGCCATGCTCTCCGGCAAGGGCGGCAGCCGCCTGAATCTGGGTCCCTGGTCGTTGCGCCTGGGCAAAGGCGTATCTCTGCCCGACACGGCGGCGGTCCTGGAACCGGCCGATCCCAAGCTCGGCGGCCAGGTGCTGGCTTTCGAGTCGCCGGTGCTGCATTTCGGCCGCAACGGCAGGCCCGTCAACGGCACGACGGTGCGCTTCGATCCCGGCGACCTGGAAGAACCGCAACAGGTGGGCATCTACACCTGGTCCTTCAACAAGGGCCGTTGGCGCTTCCTGGAAACCCTCGACAAACCGGCGACCTTCCGGCACCTGACGCCCCTGGTTGCGGCCCGGGACCTCAGCCCGCCGGTGATCGGCAAACCCCGCGTGCATCCCTACTTTTCCGGCGAACGCGTGGTGATTCCCATGCGCGACCGGGGCAGCGGCATCGACGCGAACAAGATCACGGTAACCGGGCCGGAAGGTCGGCTCAAAGGCCGCTGGGACGGTGATCGCCGCTGGGTCGTGCTGCCCAAGGGACAAAAACGCGGCCCCTGGTCGGTGACCGTTTCCGACCGAGCCGGCCTGACAACGAGCGCTTCCGACCTGCGTCGCTGAGGTATTTCGACGAGGAACCCGTCAAGTCGCAAACATACTGACCGTTTCCGTTACATTACCTGTCTCAAATTCCGACGGAAGCTCACGTTATTTGGTATGATAGTGCATAGCCTTTACAAAGATACCTCCGGCTATCTCCACGTATCACCAAACGGAGTTCAGTATGTTCAAGTATTTCCTACTGATTATTGCCACGTGTCCTCTCATGGCCGGCACCCTGTCCGGCACCATTACTCAAGATAACGGACAACCCTATGCTTCCTCCGCGGTTTCCGCATTGGATGCCAAATACCTCTGCCTCGTCCAGGGAACCGCTACGGATGCCTCGGGGAATTACACTCTGTCAGACCTTCCCGACGGCCAATACTATCTTCAGATCGGCGGTGAAACCGTCCCCCTTCGTTATGACGGCAATACCGACCGGCGTAACGTGGGTACTGCAAATGTCATCGATGTAAACGGGAACACGACCTATAACTTCACGGTCCCGACCGGAGGGGTCATTCAAGGCAACGTTTCCATCCAAGGCGGTTCCCTGGCAAACGCCCGGGTTTTTCTTATCGACGTGTTTTCAGGAACCGAGGTGGTCGCCCGTTCGGTGGAGCTCTCCGGCAACGGTAACTACACCATTTCCCCCCTGGAAACAGGTTGTTACCTCGTCGGTTTGGGTTACGATCCCAATAATCCCGAAGCCGGGAGCGTTTCTTTTCCCCAGGTCTTCTACGGCGGCTTGACCCCGGAAACGGCTACCCGGGTCGATGTTACCGCGGGCCAAACGACCTCCGGTATCGACATCGACATGAACCTTTCCCAATTAGGCACCTATCGGGTCACACTCAACGCACCGGACCTGGAAGACAGCGCCGATATTACGGTTTTCGACGATCTCAATATCGCGACTTCCGTGGACCTCAGCAATTCGATGCCCACCGACATCCTGTTGCCGCCCGGAACCTATCGTGCATCCCTGACCTACAGCGATACCTATTTGGACAGCTTCGACAATAATCCTTTCACCATCACCGCCGGCGGCGTCACCACGCGCACCTACAACGCGGATCGCGGCGGCAGCATCCAGGGTACGATTACCTTCGACCCGGTTCGCCAGTTCGGACAAACTTGCGAGGTTCAGGCCATTGACAAAACAACGGGAATCATCGTTGAAAGCCAGAACCTGATACTGAGCAACCCGCTCGGCACCATCACCTACAACCTGAGCGGCCTGCCTGACGATGATTACGCGGTGCGCATCACGCCCACCGTGACCATTGGTTTCAACCCCCTATTCCAGGACTCTTTCGTTCGCAAATTCCACCCCAACAGCAACACCCTGGCCGGATCAGGCACCTATTCCATCAGCAATGCTTCAACTCGGACCGGTGTCGATTTCATACTGGATCCGGGCAGCGCTTTCCTGATCGGTCTTACCGAGAACGGCGGCCCGCCTGCCGTCACGCCTACCGTTGTCGTCGCGGAGGCGATCGAGGTCAACACCGGTGAAATCTACACCGGCGGTTATATACCCGGCTTCGGCGGCGGAATCTTCGGTCTTCCCGAGGGAACTTATAAGGTGGGTCTGGGTACCGGCTTGAGCGATGTCAACACCCTGAACAGCGCCCTGATCAGTCTGGGCACCATTTTTTGCCCGAACCTGGGACCGGCCTGGCACGAGAACGCGGAAACGCTCGAAACCGCCACGGCTTTTCAGGTCGAAGCTGCCCCGGACCTGGTCACTACCCGAAATATCGAGATGCGCCAGGGCGGGATGATCACGGGCACCGTTTTGGCAGGGGATTGCAACTATCCCGCGAGCACCGCATGGGTCGGCGCTTTTCAGAATGACCGCCTGGTGCGATTGGCCCTTCCATTCTCCAAGGATTTCGAACTCGGCGCCCTGGCTCCCGGTTCCTACACCTTGCGGGCTATTCTTCCCACCACACGCGGCGAGGATTTGCCCGACCTCAACGACTTCTTTTCGGGCGTTATCACCATCGAATCCCTGTTCGACATCTTCAGGGACTTTACCTACAGCACTTCCGTCAGCGTTACTCGCGGCAACGTCACCGATATCGGCAACTGGTGCCTGGATATCGACGCCTTGGGCAACAGTAACGGCGGCGGGAACGGCGGAGGCGGTGACGACGAGACCAGCCTTCTCTATGCCTGGATCTCCAACCGCGCCGACCAGTTCGAAAGCATCCTGGTGGCCAATAACACCGGCAGCGAAGCGGTGGATGTTACACTGACCGCAACCCGTAACGGCGGCGAAAGCGAAACCATCACGCGCAACATTCCGGCCAACGGCTTCCTGGAAGAACAGGCGTCGTCCCTGTTCCCCACCTTGGGCGACGGAGCCGGTTACAGCGTGCTGCTGACCGCGCCCAACGACATGGTGAAGGGCCGCTGGGTCACCAACAACCTGACCTCGGCCACCGGCCGCTCCCCCAGCCAGGGCGTGGCGGTCCGCATTCCCGACAGCGGCGAAACGGAACGGGTGGGGCAGAACCTGCTGTTCAGCTACCTGCCCACCACAAACAACTTCATCTCGGCTCCGGTCGTGGTGAACGTGGGCGATGCGCCGACCGACGTCACCCTGCGTTACTACAACGCCGGCGGCAGCCTGGTTTCCACCAACACACTGGAAGACCTGGCTCCCAACCAACCGTTTGCCCAGGTGGTCGGCACCGCGGATAACGTCTATATGACGGCGGAATCCGGCGGTGAGCCCATCACGGGTGTCTCGTTCGTATTCAACAACGTGGGCGAGACGGCAATCGGCAACGCTACGACCATCGACACCACCGGCGGCGACGACGGCAGTAAGACCCTGCTCTATCCCTGGGTCTCCAACCGCGAAAACCAGTTCGAGAGCATCGTCATCGCCAATAACTACAGCGACAATCCGGTCACGGTCACCATGACGGCCCGTCGCTCCGACGGCAGTACGGAAACGGTAAACCGACAGATCGGCGCGAACGGCTTCTTGGAAGAGCAAGCCTCGTCTCTGTTCCCAACCCTGGGCTCCGGCGGCGGCTACGCGGTAGAACTGACCGCGCCCACCTCGCGCCTGGTCGGCGGTTGGGTGACCAACAACCTGACCGCGGCCTCCATGGCGTCGCCCAGCCAGGGCATTGCCGTGGATATCGGCGGCAGCGGCGAGCAGCGCGTGGGCGACAAGGTCCTGTTCGGTTACCTGCCGTTGACCAACGATTTCATTTCGGCGCCCGTGGTGGTGAATGCCGGTGATACGGCTACCGACATCACGCTCACCTTCTACGACGCCGCGGGTAACCAGGTGGGTCAGGACACCCAAACCCTGGCCGCATCCGCGCCCTTGCTGCCCTTCGCCACGGTGGCGAGCAACCTGGTCAATACGGACGGCAATGTCTACATGGTCGCCGAATCCAGCGGGAGCACGCCCATCACCGGCGTGGTCTTCGTCTTCAACAGCGCGGGCGAAACCGCCATCGGCAACGTCACCGCGATCGACTAAACCGAAAACCCCGGGCGCCCCGGCGCCCGGGAACCCCGGATGCTTGCCGTAAACAAGCCGAGGTCAAGCTGCGTGCACGCCATGAATCAAAATCAGACCCACGGAGCCTACAGTTCCGCTCGCACTTTTTCCCAGCCGCGTTTCACTGCTTTACCAAACCTTTGTTCAACGAACTTTATTCCCACTCAGCAAGAATCAAGGTAAACGAATTTAGTTAATCAATAAGCCTTAAATCGCTAGAAACCTGACCTTTTTGGAGCATTTTTTGGTATAAACAAATAAAGTGTCGCAATTTATTTCTACACACCGTCTGAACACCAAACGTAGCCGAACTACTCAGAGATGAATCCTTTGTCAAGGAGGAAGAAATGAGTTATTCGTGGAATAAAAACTTTGGGAAAGTGAAAAGGCTGTATCCTACTTCCTACAGCGATGATGAAAGAGTTTATTTTCAACTGGCAGGTGGTCAAACTGCCATGAATCCAAATAGCGGTTACTATTACCTTACCAGGGCAAATAAAAACTACCGGGTCATGGTCGACCTGCTTTACAAGGCAGCCGAGCACAGATGGATGCTCTATGCCAGGACTGAACCCAATCTGGATAACCACGGCTACGCCCGGGTTGTTTACCTGATAGTGAATTGGTAGCAACTTTCAAGACAGGATCGTGCCCTACCAAAAGCAAACTCTATAACTGCCGGGAACACTCAGATAGAGGGTTACTGGACTAAAAGGTAGCCGGGATATCCCGGCTACCTTCACAACTGCCCACGTAGCCTTCATAAAATACGCGGAAGAGTGATCCAAAAGTAGCGTGAGCAAGCCCCTGTACGGAAGCATCCGGGAAGGCGCAAAAAGCCGGCCTGAACCATGACCGCGCCTAAAGAAAGGGCAGGGGTCTGCTCGCGCCAAAGGAACCAAATCCAGACGAAGTAATCACAAAGGAGGACCGAAGGGAAGCGCAAAACCTACCCGTATGGTCGCACCGGCAGTCAGTGCATGGCAAATAACCGGCGAAAGGCCGAACCGCCGAAGCAGATGATTAGGAGTACCAACCCAATTCCTCGATGCCCCATTTGGTAAATCGAAGATTCCTACAGGATTCCTTGAATTTCCAAATTGTGTATCGAGGATCTTGATAGAAATCTTTGAATTGCCGGCTTGCATATCGAGGATCCCAATAGAAATCCTTGGTCCCCCATTTTGTGTACCGAGGATTTCTATAGAAATCCCTGGTTCCCCATTTTGTATATCCAGGATTTCTGCAGAAATCCTTAGTTCCCCATTTTGTATATGAAAGATTTCCGTTGCCTTTTTAGACCCCCAAGTCAAAAAACAACTTACCTTGCCTCTGGAGATCGGCAAGCTCACCAATCTCTCCACGCTTACCCTTGGTGCCGGTAAGCACTTGTTGAGAACCTCGATCGTTCTGGTCCCAGCTTTGGACCGTTCCATGTCCGGGCTTTTTCACGCTACTCTGTTTACCTGATGGCGCGGCGTTCCTTGACTGCCTTGACGCCCAGCCTTATTCTCAAGCCTACCGCTAGTCTGTGCCTTTGGGTTTCGAACAAACCCTCCTGGCCGTTGCTTTGGTAGAAGTTCGGGGCGTTCGCGTTGTAGATCAGTTCCTGGTCCAGGACCGGGCGGTCCCGGTTTTGGACGTACATCCAGGAACCCTCGAAGATGTATTTCCGGCGGAAGACATAGGAAACCCCGCCGCTGTAAATAAAGCGGTCGTAGTCCGCGAAGCCCGGCTCTACCGTTTCGTCCGGGACCGGGCTGCCCAGGGTGCTCGCCAGACCGATTCGCCAGGATAGGGATTTGCGCTGCTGGAAATCGCCGGAGACGCGAATGGTGTAGACCTCGTCCCATTGACGGTCGATGGTCAGCGGCGTCGTGCCGTCTTCCGGCGTAAAGACCGTTTGCTCGAAGCTGCTCTTCCAGTCGTCGTAGGTCACGTCCACTTCCAAGCGGGTTCTTACCGTGACCCTGCTCGCGATACCGAATTGGATGCGTTCCGGCAGTTCGATGAGAGAAGTTACGGCCGTGTCGGCGAAATCGGCGTTCAAGGCATCGATCGCGCGCTGGTCGTCGGTACGGGTGGCCAGGCTGAAGCCGCGGGTGCCGTCCGTCTCGATCTCGATGGGGCTGTAGTAGGTCAGGCCCATGCTGAAACGGCGGCTGCGGTAGTATTGCAGCCCCACGGCGAAGCCCATATCGCTGCCGTCTACGTCCACGCTGTCGTTGACCTCATAGTGCAGGCTGGGATCGTTTGCATCCAGCGGACGGGGCAGGTGGCGGGACCAGGTGTGCTCCAATTGGGCGAAACGCGCCGTAAGACCGATGGAGAAGGTATCCGTCAATTTGTAGCCGATTGCGGCCATGTATTCCTGCACGTTGAATTCGGAACCGTTGGACAGGTAGCGGGCGGGAAAATCGTCGTCGTCCCAGTCCACCGTGTAGGTGTAGGTTCTCGCCGACCCCAAACCCAGGCCCAGGCGACCCTTCTGGTAGTTGACAAACAGCTCCGGCAGCACCTCGGTTTCGGTTTCCGAGTCCCAGGTAGTCTGCCCGGCGTTGCTGTAGAAACTTCTGGTAAAGCTGCCTTTTGCGCCGATCATCACTTCCGAGAAATTCAACTGGGTAAGACCGGCCGGGTTGTAGAAGACAGCCGAGGGGTCCTCCGCTCGGGCCGTATAGGCGCCGACACTGTCTTGACCCCGCGTGCCGACCTCGTACAAGCCGAACCCGGAAGCCAGGAGGGGTATTCCGGAAAAAAAGATCAGGGTCGCTGCATTGATTAATCTGTTGTTCATCCAATCACCGTTTATTCAAGCGTACATCGTCCAAGGACACGCTAGCATAACAAAAATCAAGCCAAAACCGGAGCGCAAATCACCGGCAACCGTGGAAGGCCCCGGAAGTCAGGTGCAACGGGGCTTTGCAACCCATGCTTGCGGTCTGTAGGGAAGCCGCCTCAGCGCCTATTGTTTGCCGGATTTGTCAAAATAGCGTTTCACCGCGGCACGATGGCGGGGCAGCACGGTGCGAGTATGAGCCGAACCGCTGCCCGCTCGGCTGCCGCTGAGCGCGTCGTTGCGGCCGGTTCCCGCGTCGCCGCGTTCCGGTGCGGCCGTGCTGACGCCGAACTGGACCGAGTTGTCCAGTTCATCCAGGTCGGCAGGTTGCAGCACCACGGTTTGGAAATCGCTGTCTTCCTCGGCGCTCGGGTCCTTCCAGGTCAATTCCGCGGCGCCCGGTCCGCGACTGATGCCGCCTCTTCCCACGCATAAGGCTTTCAGTCCTTTGCAAGGAATGCCTTCACCATCCAGAAAGGCCATAAGCTCGTCCTTACCCAGTTCCTTGCCTTTTTTGCCTTTGCCTTTCTTCAATTGGGAGGCATCCACCAGGCGGGCCTTGCTTAGCTTGGCTTTTAATTCTTCCAACTGTTTCTTGGACAGATCGAGCGCTTTGGCAACCTTGGCCAGGTCGGTCTTTTGCAACCCGCTTTGGGACGGGTTTAGTTTGTCGTCCAAGCCCATGTTCTTCAAGGCTTCCGCCAGTTGCTCGTTTTCGGAGGCGGTTTCGGCGGTCAGGCGGCTGAGTTCTTTCATGGCCTGTTCCAAAGTTTCCCGGTCCACGCCGTTGGGGTTTTGCTCGGCGGCTTCCACCAGTTGTTCCAGGCGTTCCAGCATCTCCTGCTTTTCTTCCATGGAACGGGCGGCCTCTTCGGCTTTGCGACCCAGGGTTTTCTCCAGGTGGTCCAACGATTCCCAGGTCTTGCCGGGGTCGTCGCCCGCGGCTTCTTGCCGTAACCGATCCAGTTCCTTCTGGACGTCTTGGGAGTCGTCCTTTTCCAGGATTTGGGTATCCTCCAGGGTTTCGATCTTCTCTTCTACCCGGGCCAGTTCGTCGGTAATGTCCATGGGCGGCGGTGCAAAGCCGCGAACCCATTGGTAGGGCACCACCAGGGCCAAAGCCAGGAACAATAGAGACGCCGCCAGACGGCCCATTTCAGCGCGTGCCCGGTTCTGAATCTTGGGTTTGCCGATCGCCTTGGGCTGCCAACCACCCAGATCACGCTCGGCCGAGGCCATCAACAAGCCGCCCTGATCGTAATGCCGATCCAGCCAGGCGCGCAGGTTGGTCTCGGCGGGAACACCCGCCTGAGCGCGTCGCCAGGCGAAGAACAGCAGCGGCAGGAAGGTGAGACCCAGCAGGTAACCCCGATCCGACCAGGCATTGAAATAACGCAGCAACAGGACCAAGGCCCCGATGCAGAACAGCCAACCGGCGGCATAGTTCTGCGTCCACTTCAACATCAGCACGCGCTGAATACGCTTCTGTAATTGCCTGACTTGATCCGCCGCCATGTCCATAAAAGCCTCCGGGGAATCGGTACCTGCCAGATGGTATCGATCATTCTAGAGGGTTTATACGTAAAGAGGCAAGGTTCGGCGGCATTTCCGAGCATTTCCGATGTGATTCAAAGGGTCCCGGAGGGCCGACCGGGCCCGTTCTTCCGGGTGACAACGACTGAAAATCGCCGTTTCGATACGAGAGCGGCCTATTGCCTCATCTCTTCGGTTCTTTCCTGCCCATTTTCATTTCACAACCTGAAGAATTCTTATATAGCAAGGGCTGAGCTGATATATCAATTTGAGTCGGTCACATGCACGTACCTCCCCGGCGCAAGGTGGTACCCTCGGAAATCCGGAATTAAGGTCCTTGAGCCGGGGATGTTGATTTGTGGACGCAAGTATGGTCTGTTTTGAGGCGAAATCCAGGGATCGGGACACGCGGATTAATACTTTTCCGCACGGGTCATGCCATTCGGATTGACCGACGGGCCTCGCGGGTCATGCCAAACGGATTGACCGGTGGGCATCCTGGGATATTTCGCCGGAGTATTTTAATTAACCGGCAGACCGCCCGGGGTAGGCCGCCAGGGACATATCCTCGCAAACCTCGGACGATGTCCCCGGCGGACAACCCCGCGCTATTGGATCTAACCACATGGTGGTAAAACCCATACCCCGGTTTTTAATCTTGAATTCGGCAATGGTTAAAACCCCATGGGAAGCACTATCGTGCAGGAGCCGTAATTCCATACCCCCTGCCCGTCTAACGAGAGCGAGGCAAAGCGTATGTCACTGAAATAAGCGGGAAACATGGAGGAGTCGACCACCTGACGTAGTGTAAAGGGAAAAGTGTTACCGCAATTTCGGCAGCGTATCATCATAGAAGTCATGAACAACTCACCAGCCGACAGTGTGCCCTGCTATAACACGAATCACTGAAATCTCAGCGGGGGAAGCTGTTTTTGTCCGCGTATAGAATCCCTGCTTTTTGCAGGCGCTCGATGTTGATGTCCGCGATGGGTTGCTCACTGTAGAAAAGGTAAATCGTTTCCCGGTGATTTCGGTGGGTGGAGGCGAAGCGGCGGGTTAGTTTTTGACCAGGCCGGCTTGCAGGACCTCGTTCAGCTCCTCGATGTTGAAGGGTTTGGCCAGGACGCCGTCGATGCCCATTTCTCGCAGCTTTTCCACCTTTTCCGACATGAAATCGCCCGTACAGGCCACGATGCGCATCTTGGCGTCCAGGTAGCGCAGTTTCTCGTACAGGTCGAAGATGCGTTCGCCCGGCAGGTTGACATCCAGGAGCACCAGGTGGATGTCCAGGTTATGATTGCGCACCATGGTCAATGCCTCGCTGCCGCGTTGGGCGTAGAGCGGTTTGTAACCCGCTCGTTTGAGCATGGCCGTGGTGACGTCGCCGAAGTCCCGGTTGTCGTCTATGGTCAGTACCGTGTAACCGCCGGCGCCGGAGGTCAGTTTCAGGTCTTTGGGAATGGTGAAGTAGAAGATCGAACCCTTGCCCGGTTCGGATTCCACCCAAATGGTGCCGCCGTGGTGTTCCACGATCTTTTTGACCAGCGAGAGGCCGATGCCGGTGGAGCCGTCGCTGCCGTCGCGCGGCTTCAGGGTTTGGAAGATCTTGAAGATACGTTCGTGGTGTTTGTCGGCAATGCCCACGCCCGTGTCCGCCACGCTGAATTTCCAGAAGTTTTCGGTGTCCTCGCATGCGATGGTGACGGTGCCCTTGGGGTTGTTCATATGTTTGATGGCGTTTTCCACCAGGTTCTGGAAGACCTGTTCCAGGTGGGTGCGGTCGTAGACCAGTTCCGGCATGGTGTGCGAGACCTCGATGGCAATGCCCTCGGGCGGGGCCAGCATGTCCACCAGTCTTTTGGTCAGGGTCAGGGTGTCCAGGTCTTCCATCTCCAGCTTCACCCTGCCCAGGCGCGAGTATTGCAAAATGCCCTCGATCAGGTTATGCATCCAGCGGGTCTGTTCCAACAGGTCATTGATATACTCGCCGCCTTCCTCGCCCAGTTGATCGATATAGTCTTCAGACAGCCAGGAGGTGATGGAATGAATGGCGCGAAGGGGCGCCTTGAGGTCGTGAGAGACCACGTAGGCAAAGTTCTCCAGTTCCTGGTTGGCCGTGCCCAGGTCATCCAACAGCACCTTCATCTGTTCTTCGGTCTGCCGCCGTTGCATGATTTCGAAGCTCAGGTCCTGGTTGGTGGCGGCCAGTTGCGCGTGCGCCATTTGCAGGGCCTTTTCGGCGCGTTGACGATCGGCGATTTCCACTGAAAGGCGTTGGTTGGCCAGCATCAGCTTTTCGGTGCGCTTGTTGACGATGCCCTCGAGTTGGTCGCGATGGTTGCGCAGTTCGGTTTCCGAGGAGTATTTCTTGGTGAGCATCAGGGCGACCTGTTTGACCGTAATGGGGTCGACCGGTTTGCGCAGGATCAGCAGTTGGTCGGTCCAGCCGAAGATTTCGGTGATCTCCTCCCAGGTATAGTCGGAGAAGGCGGTGACGATGACCACTTGCATATGCGGGGCCAGGACGCGGACTTTTTTGACCAGGGTAATGCCGTCGATACCGGGCGGAATGCGGACGTCGGTGAACATGAGCGAGTAGGGCCGACCCTCGTTTTGGGCTGATTCGATCATCTCCAACGCCTCGCCGCCCTGGAAGGCGTGATCGATGCTGTACTCTACCTTGTAAGCCAGTTTGTGACGCTGGTCCGGGTTCTCGAAAAGCGAAGCCTCGATTTCCAGAAGTTCCCTGTCCAGATCGGTTATCCGGGAGGGATTGAGGATTTTATTAAAATCATCATGGATATTCTGGTCGTCGTCGACGATGAGCAAACGGTTGTTGATTTTCATCATGTGATCCGCTTTTGGTGGTGAGGACAGTTGTTATTGTACTCCTCGATCATCAGTCCGGCAATTCGCATAGCTTCCAATAGTTGTAGATGGTGCCGACAGCCTGAACAAACTCAGAGAATTCGATAGGTTTGGTGATGTAGCCGGAAACGCCCAGCCGATAGCATTCTTCACGGTCGCGCGGTTCCTTGGAAGTGGTGATGACGACAATGGGAATGGAACGTAATTCGGGCTCGGCCTTCACTACGCTGATCAATTCCAAGCCGTTCATTACGGGCATGTTGAGGTCAAGCAGGATCAGGGCGGGTCGAGGCGCGCCCTGGTAGGGAACATCGCGGTGCAAAAAAGCCAGGGCGTCTTCGCCGTGTCGGGTGATGAGGACGGGGTTGTTGATGCCGAAACGGTTACAAGCCCGCTGAAAGTTTTTGATGTCGATTTTATTATCCTCAACCAGGAGGATCGGGTCCGAATCCTTCAATCGGAAACTCCCTTATCAATTGCCGGACGGTTCTCCGTGCTCGGGAGGAAGCACCAGGTGGACAGAAGTTCCCAAGCCCGCACCGGGGCTGGTGATCTCGATCTTACCGCCCATTTCCTTCATAACATGCGCACAATAGTGGAGACCGAACCCGTGGCCTTTTTTCTTGGTCGTGAAACCGTGACCGAAGATGCGTTGCATATCGGCTTGATCGATGCCGACCCCGGTATCGGTGACGGTCAGTTGAACCGCCCCCCCTTCGATGGCGCGGGATTCTATGGAAAGCACGCGTTTGCCGGACCCCTCGTCGACGGCCTCGACGGCGTTTTTGACGACGTTGATCAGGACATGGGTCAAGGTACTGCGATCGTGCCGGATCAGCGGGTTCGCGTCGAGTTGGATGTTCTTGGTAATCTTCTTTCCGCAAATGCTGGGTTTGAGCACCTTGATGGTTTCGTCCACCAGCTCGGAAAGATGGAAGACCTCGATGCGGGTCATGGCGCGTTGGCGGGTTTGCTGGTTTTTGATGATGTCGCGCACAAGGCCTAACTTGTCCAGCATTTCACCGATTTCCCTGACGGTATCGGCGTGTTCCTTCTGCAATACCTCGGTGGCGGATTGCAGGTACAGCGGCAGTTGTTCCCGCTTTTCCGGTTCCAACTCGCCCCGAAAGCCCTCGCTGACCATGGGAACGGCTTTTTGGATCTGAACCAGCTTGGATTTGGATATTTTGTTCTTGATAACCTCGCACGAGGTCTGAATGCTGCTGAGCACATTGCCCGCATTGTGGATCACCGAATCGGCGAATTCCGCCATGTTGCGGTAGCGCTCCTCGCTTTCCAGCAGGGCCACCTCGGCCTTGCGGCGCTCCAGGACGCTGTCGATGGTCACCGGCAGCACCGTGAGGAACTTGCCTTCCTGGTCTTTGATCAGGTAGTCGTAGGCGCCGTTGCGCATGGCCTCGACCGCGATCTCTTCACTGCCGGCCCCGGTTACGAAGATCACCGGCGTGGCGCCCGTTTCCTCCAGTAACTCCAAACCCGTTCCGTCACCCAACAGGTAATCCAGCAGGATGATGTCGTAGGTATTGGTTGCCAGGCGCTGTTTGGCTTCTTCGCTGGAACAGGCAATCTCCATACGATAGGGCAGCTTTCTTTTGCGCACCATGCGCTCGACGGCCAGCCGATCGATCTTGTCGTCCTCAACAAACAACACGCGGACCATAAGCCTCTTCCTCATGTTTTCGTGGTCATTCTAGCACAGCACCTATCAAAACTAATCGCCACATCAAAAAACAAGTTGAAGAAAAATTTCTATGCTCGTACGTTCCTCATTGTTCCCGGACGCATCAGGAAAGGTTCGAACAGGGCAGGTTCAACGTAAAAACGGCGCCGGTCCCCAAGCCCTCACTCGCCGCCGATAAGTCGCCTGACATTTCCCGGGCCATGCGTCGGCAGCCGTGCAGTCCGAAACCGTGGCCGTCCTTCTTGGTGGTGAAGCCGAAGCGGAAGAGGTTGGCCAGCGTTTCCCGGGACATGCCCACTCCGTTGTCGGTGACCTGGAAGATCAGGCGACCGTCGCCGCAGTGGCAAACCAGTTTGATATGTCGGGCGCCTTCCTTTTTTTGCAACGCCTGCGCCGCGTTGGCGATCAGATTGACCAGGATTTGCATGACTTTATTGCGATTGGCCTGGAAGCGAGGCTTGCCGGTTATTTCCCTATCTACCTCCACCTTGAACAGATCCAGTTGGCGGCGATTGATTTCCAGCGCCTCGTCGAACAATTCACTCGCGGTCACGGTATCGGCTACCAGGCGCGAGGCGTTGAGCTGGGTCTGGATGGAGGCATTGATATGTTCGATATTACGAACCAGGCGATCTACCTCGTGAGCCAGTTTCTCCTGGTCCCGACGCAGCAGGCCCGAAATACCTTCCAGGAATTGCGGAATCATTCTGCCCTGAGAGTCTTGAGCCAGGTAGTGATTCAGGTTGTCTTTGTTTTCCGAAAGCAACCGGGCGACCTGGCTGACCTTGTCGATTTTGGTGTCTTCCACCAGGCGACCGATGATATTGGTGCCCACCACCAGGCTGGTCAGGACATTCTTGACATTGTGCAGCACACTGGTGGCCATCTCGGTTTTGTGAGCGCGACGTTCCATATCGCCCAGGGTTTGACGCAAGTCTTCCACCTGGGCCATGCGGTCCTTGATCAGACGCTTCAATTCCAGGTTGGTGTCGGCCAGTTCCAGTTGGGAAGTGTGTTGTTGGGTACGGTCGTGCAGCACCAGGACCAGGTAGGGATCGCCCTCCATGGAAAGGGAAGAGCCGCATACCTCGCAATGCAACTCCGAACCGTTGGCGTGCACCAGGTTGGTTTCGAATTGAACCACGCGTCCCGGGTGGCTTTCTTCAAGCCTGGCCACCTCGATGCGAAAATGGGCGCCGTAGTCCCTGGGGAAGAGGATACTGCCCGGCTGGCTGAAGACGGACTCTACCTCGTAACCGGTCAGGCGTTGGCCGGCGCGGTTCAGGTAGACGATGCGACCCTTGAACAACACCACCGTGGCGGCGGGCGACCACTCCAACAGCATGCGGCCGTGCCGGTCGAAGTCGGGCAGGCGAACCTCGTGGGGTCCCTCGGCCGGATCGAACAAACAGTCCAACAACCAGGGGAGTACTTTCAGGTAATTCAGGTGCTCGTCTTTGACCAGGTAATCCAGGGCGCCGCCGGCAATGGCCTTTCCGGCCAGGTGGGCATCTTCCTGGGGAAAAACAACCACGGTTTGCTTGGGCAGATAAGCCAGGGTATCTACGAAGGGAACCTGCTCCAGACCCGGGGTGCTCCAATCCACAAACAGCGCGTGAGTTTCCTTTTTACGAGCGATCAACAAGGTGTCTTCCCAATTGGTGGTGACCTCGCACCCCCAGCCGCGTTCCCTGGCCGCCGCGGCCAATCTTGTCGCAAAATGCTTGTCTTCACCCATAAAGAGGATGTGTTTCGTTTTGAGATCGTTCATGACTGGCGTTGCTCTCCGGTCAGGTTGGAATCGACGAGTTTTTTCTGAAGAAGCCGAAGTGCATGCCGGATGAATGGATTCAAATCACTCTTCCCCTCTATTTCTCTTTTCTGCACATTTTTCAAATTACTAAACCTGGTCTCGGACATCAATGGGTTTTCTTTCAATCCGGGCCTAAATTGGTTCAGGATCGGCAGCGATCTTGCGGGACCCGCTTTTCCCAGTGCTTTAGATCAATCCTGAAACGAGTCGGGTTCCACGGGTCGATGTCTACTTTCGTAACTGTCGATGAATTTGTCATCTTAGTTGTGTTCATTTGCCTCCAGATGGTGTAAAAACAGAGACCAATACAGGCTTGCTGCCACAACCAGGCCGAATCCCAAGGAAGAATTCCAAAACCGGGGATGGAAGATTTGAAGAATGACAGGCACACTTTTGTTTTAGACACCAACGTGCTCCTACACGATCCGTTCGCTATCTACAAATTCAAAGAACACGAGGTCCTGATCCCCATCGTCGTGGTGGAAGAGATCGACAAATTCAAACGGGACCAGTCGGAAGTAGGCCGAAACGCCCGCACCATTTCCAGGCTGTTGGACAAAGAACGCATGAAGGGTAATCTCAGCAAGGGCGTACCCTTGGAAAGCGGCGGTTCGCTGAGTATCATCATGGATACCATCGAACACGCCACCGACCCGTTCCCCAACTCGGTCAACAACAACGACAACCGTATTCTGGGTCTGGCCGTGTTCCATGCGCGCAGCACCAAACGCAAGTGCGTGCTGGTAACCAAGGACACCAACCTGCGCATCAAGGCCGACGCCATCGGCATCACCGCTGAAGATTACAGTAATGACAAGGTCAACATCGACGAACTCTATACCGGTTGGTGTGAAATGACCGTAAAGAGCGAGGTCTTGGATACCTTGCATGAAGAGCGCGAACTGCCGTTGCTCTCCGAGGACCTGATCGCGAACCAGTTCATTCGCCTGGTGGATGAAAATAACCCCGAGGAAATCTGCCTGGTTCGGGTTAATCCCGAGGGTGACCGGATCATGCCGTTATCACAGAGCTCCAACAACATTTGGGGCATCCAGGCTCGCAATGACGAACAGCGCCTTGCCATGGACCTGCTGCTGGACACGCGCATCAAGCTGGTCAGCCTGATCGGCAAGGCGGGGACCGGGAAAACGCTGATGGCTCTGGCCGCGGGTCTGCAAATGGTCATTGACGAACAGCGCTACAACCGCTTGATCGTGGCTCGGCCCATCCATCCCCTCGGGCGCGACCTGGGTTACCTGCCCGGCGATGTAGACGACAAGATTCGCCCCTGGATGCAACCCATTTTCGATAACCTGGAGTACATCCTGCACTGCAACTCCGAGGAATTGAGCAAGAGCCAGATCACGCATCAGTACTTTATCGACAAGGGTTGGCTGGTAGTGGAACCGCTCACCTATATTCGCGGGCGCAGTATCCCCAACCAGTACCTGCTGATCGACGAGGCGCAGAACCTGACCCCTCACGAGACCAAATCCATCATTACGCGAGCGGGACACGGCACCAAGATCGTATTGACAGGCGATCCCTACCAGATCGACCATCCCTTCCTGGATACCACCACCAACGGTATCAGCTACCTGGTACAGCGCTTCCAAAACCAACCGCTGTACGGGCATGTCACCCTGACCACGGGAGAGCGGTCGGAACTGGCCGAATTCGCCAGTAATCTGCTGTAGACCGTGAGTTTCTCGACATGAAGGTCCTGCTGGCAAGCTCTGAACGGTTTGCGGGTTGCATGGTGGAAAGCCTGCTGCGCGCCGGTCACCAGGTGATCGGCGTCGTCTCTCCCCAGCGCGGCATCTATCATCGGCAGTACGACGGCCCTCGGTTCCTGCTCTACAGCCTGCGCGGCTGGGACATGTTGAAATGTTGTGAGCGCCGTAAGATCGAGCATCGCGTCAGCAAACATTTGGACGAAGGCTCCATGAGGGCGCTCATCAAAGCGCGCACACCCGATCTTCTGGTGTTGTTCGGTTGGCCGGGCCTGGTCAACGAGGAAACGCTTGCCTTGTTTCCATCGGGCGGGCTCAATATCCATCCCAGCATGCTGCCGTTGCTGCGCGGGGCCGATCCCCTCTTCACCGTCATCGACAGTGAAGCCGAGGGCTTCGGCTTGACCTTTCACAAGGTGGTTCAGGCCCTGGACGCCGGGCCCGTCTACCTGCAATTGCCGTTATACCGCGAACCCAACGACAGTTACGACGACCTGTACTTCAAGGTGCTGGAGGGCATCTATCGGTTCCTGCCCGAGGCCCTGCGCATGATGGAGTACAACCCGAGCGGAACCGAGCAACAGGGCGAACCGACCCATGTAACGCGCTTCCAAAACCGAATGCGTTTTTTCGACCCCGACGAGGATCTGGAAACCCTGATCCGTCGGACCAGGGCGTGTTTCTCGCACCATCCGCGCATGTCGGCCGTGGGCCCGCACCTGTTTACCTTTTCCCACGCCCGCGAGATTCAGGCTTTCCACGGCAGACAGCCGCAACACGCCGCCATTTTAGGGGCCGGACCAACCAGCATCGATATCTTCTTCCACGACCGCTGTATGCGCTTGGGCGGAATTCGGTTTCCCGGCAAACCCTGGTGGGGAACGCCCTTGCTGATCCGCCTGGACCTTCGGGTCGGGCGAGCCTTGGAACCGGCAGAAACGGTAGCGCAAATGGCAAAAAGCCGGGGTTTTTGAACAAACTGCACATGAAAACCGCTCAAGAAGCCGAAAGATCGCTGGAATCGATCGGCTTGTAGGGGCGTTTGCAGGATGCTACAATATGTCGAAAAAATTGAGATTTGTTCTCAATTATTGCGATATTTCCATAAGGTTGGTCACAATGCACATGATTTGGCTCTTGTTGTTGGTTTTTGGTCCCTTCCCGGCTCAGGCCGGCGATGAGGTGGTGATCTATTCATCTCGTAACGAGCAATTGATTAAACCGATTTTCGAGATGTTCCAAAAAGAGACGGGTATCGAGGTGACCGTCCGGACCGATAAGGCCGGCGCCCTGATTCAGCGTTTGATCTCGGAGGGCCGTCGGACGCCGGCGGATATCCTGTTGACGGTGGACGCGGGCAATCTGTGGCTGGCGAAATCGAAGAATCTCCTGGCGAGTGTCGACTCGAAAAAGCTGGAAACGCACATTCCCGACCACCTGCGCGACCCGGACAACCAGTGGTTCGGGTTTTCGATGAGAGCGCGGACCCTGGTCTACAACAAGAATAAGGTCTCGCCCTCGGATCTGGCCGGTTACGAGGACCTGGCGGGTGCGGCCTGGAAGGGAAAGCTGCTGCTGCGCACCTCGAAGAAAGTCTACAACCAATCCCTGGTGGCGATGTTGATCGCGGAACACGGTGAGGAGAAGGCCGAGAAAATCGTTTCAGGTTGGATTGCCAACCTGGCGGCTCCCGTCTTTTCCAACGACACGCGCTTGATCGAGGCGCTGGCCTCGGGGACCGGCTCGGTAGGCATCGTCAATACCTACTACCTCGGGCGTTTGATTCGCGACAATCCCGATCTTCCGGTGGCGCCCTACTTTCCGGATGCGAGCGAGGGCGGGACCCATGTCAACGTTTCGGGCGGCGCCTTGTTGCGGCACGCGAAACACAAGGACACCGCTTTGCGCCTGATGGAGTGGCTGATCACCCCGAAGGCCCAAGAAGCGTTCGCGAAAGCCAACTTGGAGTATCCGGTACGCAAGGATATCGCCCGTGATCCGATCGTGGCCTCCTGGGGGCCGCTGGTGCAGAACAAAATGAACCTCGACCGAGCCGGTGAGCTCCAAGCCCGGGCAATCAAGCTGATGGATCGGGTAGGGTATCGGTAACCTTGCGGCATCAACCGATCCGACTCCTTACGGTCATTCTGGTTTGCGTGGTGACGGCCGTCCCCATCGTGGTTGTCATGGCCCACCTTTTCGCCGACGGCGACGAGATCTGGCAACACCTCGCGGAAACCATTCTATGGGACCTGATTCGCAACACGGTTGTGCTGCTGTCGGGCGTACTGTTGGGAACGACGATTCTTGGTGTGGGCGCCGCCTGGCTGGTGACCGCCTGTGAGATCCCGGCCCGCGGATTCTTCACTTGGGCATTGTTCCTGCCCTTTGCCTTCCCTACCTACGTGCTGGGTTATGTGGCGCTGGAGTTGGGCGGGATCTCCGGGCCGCTGATTCTCCAACTGTCGCGCGTAAGCGGCATACCCGCCGCGGAACTTCCGAACATGCAGAGCGCTTTCGGCGTTATCCTGGTGATGAGCCTGGCGTTTTACCCCTATGTCTATCTCCTCGCCACGGCCGCCTTTCGGAAGACGGGACACAGCGGCTTGGAGGTGGCGAGAATCTTGGGACACCGCCCCTTCAGCGCTTTTTTCCGCGTGGTCCTGCCGATGGCGCGGCCCTGGATCTCAGCGGGATTGTTGCTGGTGGCGATGGAGACCCTCGCCGATTTCGGGACGGTCTCCATTTTCAACTACGATACCTTCACGACGGCAATCTACAAGGCCTGGTACGGCCTGCACTCCCTGCCTGCAGCCGCACAGATGGCGGCGTTTCTGCTGGCGTTCTCCCTGGTTTTGCTCGGGACGGAACGCTGGGCGCGCTCTCGCAAACGGTTTTTCGATGTATCGATCACCGAACGACCGATGAGACGACTTGTCCTGACACGCTTTCAACGCTGGGCGGCGTTTACGGCCCTGAGCCTGCTGCTGATCGCGGGCTTTCTCCTGCCGTTCGTCCATTTGTGTCACCAGACCATCGCTCACTGGGGCGCCGAGCACAATGTCCCCTATGCTGAACTGGTGCGGAGCACTCTGGTCGCCGGAGGAGCCGGCGCCTTTTCGGTGACCCTGATTGCGGTCCTGTTGGCCTACGCTGTACGCTCTCGACCGGGTCTCAGTCCGTTGACCACGTTTGCAACTGCCGGGTATGCGTTGCCGGGTTCCGTTTTGGCGGTGGGGGTCTTCATCCCGCTGGCCTGGTTGGACAACCGCATCTACGATTTCAGTATGGCCTGGTTCGATTACGATCCGGGTCTGCTCCTGAACGGGACTCTGGTAACCATGTTGGCGGCTTACATGGTGCGCTTTCCCGCGGTCGCCTACCAGCCGATTACGGCAGCCCTGGAAAAAATCCGGCCCGCCTTCGATGAATGTGCCCGAAGCCTGGGACACGGCGGTTTCTCCTCGATGCGACGCATCCATCTACCTTTGATGACCCCGGCGATCGGTAGCGCGCTCCTATTGGTGATGATCGATGTCATGAAGGAAATGCCGATCACCCTGATGACGCGGCCGTTCGGCTGGGATACACTGGCGACCAGGATCTTTGAACTGACCTCGGAAGGAGAGTACGCGCGCGCGGCCATGCCTTCCCTGCTGTTGGTGATGTCGGGTCTGGTCCCGGTATACCTGTTGACGAGGTTGGGAAAGAATGGGAAGTGAAATGTCGCCGATTCTCAGGTTGGACCGGATCACTCATCGCTACGGTCGGAATGTTCCCGTACTGGTGGATTTCTCGTTAGAAGTGAAGCGCGGCGAGATCGTCTGCCTGCTCGGTCCCAGCGGGTGCGGAAAGACAACAGCGCTCAGGGTGATCGCGGGTTTTGAACAGGTGGATGCCGGTGAGGTTGCCATCGGCGGCGAAGTGGTTTCGAGTCCCGCAAGGAACCAACCGCCCGAACAGCGCCATATCGGCATGGTATTCCAGGATGCCGCGCTTTTTCCCCATCTTACGGTTGCCGCCAATATCGGCTTTGGACTGCACCGCGTCGGCAGGGGTCCCCGAAGCGACCGAACGGAAGAACTGTTGGCGCTGATCGGCCTGGAGGGTTACGGAAAACGCTACCCTCACGAACTCTCCGGCGGCCAACAACAGCGAGTGGCCCTCGCACGGGCCATGGCGCCCGGGCCCGCGCTGATCCTGCTGGACGAGCCCTTCTCGAATCTGGATGCGGACCTGCGCGAGAAGCTGGGTCGGGATCTACGTCATGTGTTGAAAAAAAGCGGATCGACGGCGGTCCTGGTTACCCACGACCAGCGTGAAGCTTTCGTGATGGCCGACCGGATCGCCCTGATGAACAAAGGGCGTATTCTACAAATCGGCACGGCCCGCGACCTCTACGAGCAACCGGCAGACACATTCGCGGCGCGTTTCATCGGCGAGGGCACGCTGATCCGCGGTAAGATTCGCGAAGACGGTCGGGCCGACAGCGCGTTCGGGGTTCTCATGGTCGAGGGAGACGGCCTGAGCCCGGGGCGGGAGATCGACATCCTGATCCGACCCGAACACGTGGCGATCAGGTCCGACGGTGTGCCGGGAGTAGTAAGCGATACGATTTTTCGCGGTTCGGACACGCTCACCGTGCTCACTCTGAATGACGGAACGCGGCTTGGTACGAGGATCGCGGTCGAGGGTAACCACCTTCTGATCGGTCCTGCAGATCCGGGCCGGCGTTTGTGCGCCTGGCCGGTCGATTGAAGACCGTCGCTCGATGTTGAGCGATCGGGGATTGTGGTAGAATTCGAACATGAGCATTTACCGCTTCGACGACTTTCGATTCGACAGTACACGCGCCCAACTGACTCGTGACGGGCAAGACCTGAAGCTAAGGCCTCAGTCCGCGCGATTCCTGGCTTTTGTCCTGCAGAACCGCGAACGCTTGATCACCAAGGAAGAACTCATCGCGGAAGTATGGGGCGAGAGCTTTGTCAATGACCAGGCGGTTTTTCAGTGCGTCAACCAGTTACGCAAGGCACTGGGCGAGTCGGCCGGTGATCCCAAGTACCTGCGGACCGTACCCCGGCGCGGTTACCGTTGGATTGCGGAGCGGGTGACCGAGGAAGAACCGGCGGCCGTTGCGGAACCGGTCGAACGGGAACAAACCCCGCCGGAACCCGAGGTTCATGCCCCGGACTCACAAGGTCTTAGCGTAACCGGTCAATTGCGCGTCGTCCGCAAGCAGCGAGTGGGTTGGATGACCGCTGCCCTGGCCATGGCAACCGTCTTATTGATTCTTGTCCTGCTGACCTTGCCCGGTCTGCTTGAACAAAAACCCGCGCCGCGCGGCAGATTGGCCCTGCTCCCCTTCGCCAACGATACCGGCGATCCCCAACTCCATTGGGTTGAATTAGGCCTGATGGATATGGTTCTACAGTCCTTCAAAGAGAATGCCTCCCTGAGCCCTATTTCTACCGAACGCGTGTTGAATGCTCTGAAAGACAGCGGGTTACGCCAGGGCCAGATCGCGGCAGGCGAACAATTGAAACAACTGCGTACGCTGCTGGGCGCCGAGCAGGTCATCGGCATCACCGTGCGCGGGCGTCGTCAGGCCTATGAGTTGGTCTGCCAAACAGTCAATCATCGGCAGGAGGTGGATACCCAAATCTTCTCCGGCACCGATCTCACCGACCTGGCTCTGCGCGTATCCGGCGAATTGCAGAGCGTACTGACCGGCGAGCGCAAACCCGTGGCCCGCTCCTTTTCCAAGGACTCCTTCGTCAACCAGAGCTATGCCCTGGGCCTTCAGGAGTATTACGAGGGTTATTTGCAAAAGGCGCTGCCCTACTTCGAAGTCTGTCTCCAAAAGGACCCCAACTTTCTGTTTGCCGCCTATCAGTTGGCCAATTGCCGCATGGATCTGGGTCTGGACGGTGAAGCCGAAAAACTGGCTCGCGAAACACTGACCAAGGCCCGGGCATCCGGCGATACGGTTGCCGGCGATCTACTGCTGATTTTGGGAGACCTGGAAGGGCGTAAGGGAAACACCGCGCAAGCGCTGGCCAACTACCGCGAAGCCCTCGACTTGTGGCAAAACCTCGGCGATCGCGAAGGTGAATGGGTGGCGCTGATGAACCTGGCCGCCGAATACGCTACGCAACCCGATACCATCGATCAGGGTATCGAAACCTACCGGGAAGCCCTGGCCCTGGCTCTAGAGATCGATGATGAGCACGGCCAGGCCCAGGTTTACGGCAGCTTGGGCCTGGTTGAACTGGGACGCGGGCGCATTGAAGAGGGCCTTGCCTTTCTGGAAAAGGAATTGGGCATTTGGGAAGCCCTGGACCATCCCGACGCGGAGGCTTATGTTCACCAGGAACTGGGACACCATTACCTGTTCCACGACCAAAGAGAGAAGGGCCGCACACATTTGACGCAAGCGGTAGAACTGGCGCGTCAGACCCAAAGCAAACCGGTCCTGATCACCGCCCTGACCGCCCTGGGCGAAATGGCTATCGAAGAGGAGAACTGGCCCGAGGCTCGCAAATACCTGGATGAGGCGGCGGAATTGGCCGCGCCCCTGGGGAATCCCGGCCAGGAGTTGGAAGTGCGGTTGATGCAGGCCAAACTGGCCTCGTTGGAACCCGATGCGGAGCTTATGGAGTTGTCCGGCAATCGAGCCGCAACCCTTGCGCGACAGTTAACGGACAGGGACTCGGAAATCTATGTTCTGGCCGCCTTCGGCGATTGTCATTACAACAGCGACGATCGTGAAGCGGGTCGCACCTACCTTGAAAAGGTGGAGAAGCTTGCCGGCCCGGAACATCCCATTTCCCTCTTGCTGCGTGCCCGAGACGCCTATGAACACGACCGTTTCCAGGATGCCTTTGAAAAACAAAAAGATGTGAAGACGCGTTGGCCGGAGATCTGGGATCGGCGCGAGGAGATGCTGTTGACGCGCTACCGCCGTGCGGCAGAAACGGGGAGACGCGGGGAATCACCCGTGCAGTAGTGTGCGAGCAACAAAAAAGCGGAAGACCTTGCCAAGGGTCCTCCGCTTTTTGTAGGCTTTGGGGTTTTCTAATCAGAATCGATGGGCGTAACCCAGACCGAAGAAGAAATCGGGACTTTTGTTGTCCAAGCCGGTGCCCAGATAAAAGTCGAACTGACTGTCGCGAGTAAGGGTATAGGAGAAGTTGAGGTCCACAAAATACTGGTTTTCCGCATCGATGAGGACGTTCTCGTTTTCCTGCCAGAAGGTGTCGAGGGTAGTGCTGCCGTCGGGGTTTATAATCAATACTTCCAGTTCTTCCACGGGGTTTACCTCACCGTGGGCCAGGAAGGAAGCGACGCCGAGCGCATAACTCCATCCTTCTATCAAATCGCCGTCAATGTAGAGGGACAGTGTCAACTCGTCATCGCCCTCGTTGTAACTGGAATAGAAGCTGAGGTTGCGCTCACCCATGGCTTTTTCCAAGGCATAAGCTACCTGCGCCTGCGATTCCCGATCGCTGAAGGTAATCCCCGTGGTACTGCCCAGACTGCCGCTGACGGCCATCACCATGTCGTTCTTGTCATAAAAACGGTACTTCAAACCCACGAAAACTTCACTCCAACCGGATTGATCGGGCTGGTTTCGCGAGGAAAAACTTCCGCCGGTAACGGCAAGCTCCAGTTTGTCGCTCAGGCCGTAACGAAGAAGCAGTTCACCGAAATCTTTCTGGCTGGCGCTCTTATCGCCGTTGAGGGGAACCAGTGTCTGATCATCGAATTTATTGTAGGCAAAACCCATTTCAACTTGAAGGGTCCCCTTTTTCACGGTGCCGGCGCTGTCGCCGAAGCCGGGTCGCTCGGTACTGATGGTGTCTTCCTCGTCTTGAGCGAGGAGCGGGATCGATATCAATAAGAGGCCGGCAGCAAGCAAAACGTGTCGAAGTACCATTCATTCCTCCATTAAGGATAGGTCAAACTCTTGGATTATACGCGGGCAGTCCTTGTTCCGCTTAGTCTTTTTTCACGGCTGGGACTATTGAAGCACAATTTGGGTAAAGTCGGCTACGGTAGGATGCTGTGTACAAGCTTGGGTTCCCGGACGCACCAGTTGCGTTGTTTGCATGCCCGCCTCGCGCGCGGCGTCGAGTTCGGCCGGAACATCCGAAAGAAACAGGACGCTGGAGGCAGATACGTTCAATGCGGTCGCGATGTTGCGATAGGATTGGGATTCGCGCTTGTGGCCGGAGCTTGTATCGAAATAAGCACTCAGAAATTCGTTCAAATCGCCGTGAACGGTGTGCCCGAACAACAGCTTCTGGGCGGGCACCGAACCGGAGGAATAAATGGCGAGCGTTTTTCCGGCAGCTTTCCAACGGTGCCAGCAGGGTTTCACATCGTCGTAGAGATGGGCCGTGTAATCGCCGGCCTGATAGCCGTATTTCCAGATCATGCCCTGTAATCGCTTCAAAGCGCCTTGCTTGCGATCGGCGTCGATCCAACCGATCAAGACATCGGCAACCTCGGCGGCCGGCAGATTCCGCCCCTGTTCCTCGGCGATCACGGCAACCACCTCGTTTACACAAGCGCGAACCGAAGCGTCATCGGCGTGGTCGGCCAGGAACGAGGCCATGCGTTCGCGGGCATAGGGAAAGAGGGTTCGATGGACGAAATCGATGGACGTGGTAGTGCCCTCGATATCCATAAGGATGGTGGAAATCATGCCGGGTACTCGGGATTGTACATCTTGTCGATACCGGACTCGGTATAGTGAGGAACCCAGCCGCTGGGATCGATAAAGACGCGAATAGCGCGGACATGCGGCTCTTCGCCGAGGTCGAACCAGTGTCGGGTATTTGCGGGCACCGAAATCAGGTCACCGGCCTGGCACAGAACCGAGAACACGGGTTCATCGCTGCCCAGGTTAAACCAGAACAGGCCCTGGCCTTCCACGAAATAGCGTACTTCGTCCTCGGTATGGGTGTGTTCGCTCAGAAATTTCTGTCGGATGGGACCGAGATTCGGTGTGTCCGGATATACCGAAATGACATCGGCCACGGTGTAACCGCCCTTCTCCATCAACGGCTTCAACTGGTGCTGGTAAGCGGCCAGGATGGTGTCTTGATCGGCATCTTTGGCCGGGTGACGGTCCGCGTGCCATTCCTCGAACACGATGCCGCGCGCATCCAGGTAGGCGTGGATGTTCTCATAGCCTCGAATGACCTTGTCCTGGTCGGGTATTTCCAAAACTGCCATATAGTTCACCTCTTCATGTTCATCAGGCAATCAAAAAGGAACTCGAAAGTCTCCACATGACGCCGGGCGTCGGCAATGGTCTTGCCCCAGGTGTAGAGCCCGTGACCGGCGATCAGAAAGCCGTGGGTCTCGGGCTTCAAGCGTTCGCTGACCTGAGCCGCCAGTTCCGTCATGTCCTGGGAATTAGGCAGGATGGGGACCACCTCGGTCATATCATGGGTGATATTGCCGGCGAGTCCTTTCAGGATTTCGAAGCCGCTTATTCTGAGCGCATCCCCGGCCTCTATGCTCAACACGGTGCCGTGGAGGGAGTGAGTATGCAAAACAGCGCCGATGGACTGGTCCCACTTATAGAGCAATGTGTGTAACAGGGTCTCCGCGGAGGGCCGGGCATCGGCCGGGGCAACGGCCTCACCGGCATTGTCCACTACCATGACGTGTTCGGATCCGAAAGTGTATTTGTCGATACCGGACCGTGATATGGCAATGCGATTGGGAAAGGGCAGGCGCGCTGAAAAATTGGAACTGGTTGCCGGGGTCCAACCGCGTTCGGCCAAAAACCGGACGGCTTGGGCCAGATTGGTCGCGGTCTCTTTGAAGGTGGGATTATCCAAGATCTGATTGTGCATGCCGGGTCTCCTCCCATTGCCGGCGGCGATCGATTTACAAGTATGGAGAAAACCAAAACGAAAAGCAAGCCGGCTTTAGTCGGCAAACGGCATACACCTGTCACCCTTTTTCTTAGTTCAGGTTATAATGCGGGAATATTCAATCTCCCGGAGATGAATGCATTGAGACCCTTGCACGTATTACATCTTTCTGATTTTCATATGGGAAAGGACCCGCAGGGTCAAGAAGAGACCTTGCGAGAATTGGGGAAACATATTGCCAAGCAATCGTCCTCCAGAGGACGATTGGATCTTATCCTTATTACCGGGGATATCGCAAACAAAGGACGGCCTGACGAGTACGCATTATTCTGGGAGGGGCTTCAAGCTGTGTTACCCAACGACGGAGCATGGCGCGACCGCTTGTTTCTGGTACCGGGCAATCATGACGTTGATCGACAAAAAGCGCAGTCCGCCTGTCGCTACGATGCCTTAGAAAACGCACCCCATTTTTTCGATCCCAATTCACAGGGCTTGGGAGAGCGCAGGCTGTTAAAAGATCGCTTCGGTGCCTATCTGACAGCACCGTTTAAAAAAACGACACCAACCGACTGGCTTTTTGAGGAACGAGGTTGCTTTGACCATATCCTCAATATCGACGGCATTAAAATTGGCATTTTGCTACTCAATACTGCTTGGTTATCCCGAGGTGACGAAGACCGACACAAACTGGGGCCCGGTAAATCCCTGCTCAAGGCCGGCCTGGAAAAGCTGGATGATGTGGATATTCGGATTGTATTGGGACATCATCCACCGGATTGGTGGACGGATCAACAGGCAACGCATGTTCGAAAGCTATTCGGCGACAGCCGGGTACTCTATCTTCACGGTCACACCCATCAAACCGATGTACGTCTGGAAGACGGCGGCGATGACGGTCATTACCTGGTCATCGGCGCCGGATCCATCTTTCAAGCCCGAGAGGATGAGCGTTGGGTCAATGGTTTTCAGTGGTACACATTGAATATCGAGACCGGGATGCTGATCATCGAACCTTTTCACTGGATCGCAAGACAACAGAGATGGTGCTGGGACGCCGCGGCTTTTCCCGAAAAATACCGCATTGACGAGACAAACCGATGGCAATTGCCGCTACCCGGCAGAAAACCGATGCCCGCGGTACGCAAGGTCAGGCCGCCCTGGCGAAATTTAAGTGACCTCGCTCCCGTTTTGGATCAGATCGACCATGAGATGAGAGTTGGACGCTATGATGCTGCCGTGCAGCTTATTCAAGCCATCGATGAACTGTACCTTTTTCCCTGGGGAAAGGCCAAAAAGGTCATAGAACTACGGGAAGCACTTTTAGAAAAATTGGGTAACGAGACCGATCGGGCAAATAACTCACGCATCCTCGGTTTGGCCTATCGCAAACTGGGAAAATTTCAAATTGCGATGACCTGGTTTGAAGAATACCAAAGTAGTGTAAGCAGTCTTGGTTTCGATTGGGATAAAGGAATTGCGAAAGGCCTACTGGCTTCAGCCTATTTGGGCTTGGGGCAATTGAAAGAAGCAAGGTCTCTACATGAAGAGGCCCTTGAAATCAATAAGACCTTTCAACGTGGTCCCGCTCAATCGATCAACCTGGGGGAATTGGGAGCCATCGAGCGCTTGAGTGGGAATCTCGGTAGGGCGATTGCCCTTTATCAGAAGGCCTTCGATCTTGATTACAAATCGGGAAATATCAAGGAAATGAGCTATTCGCTTGCCAACTTGGGATATTGCCACCTCCATATCGGGAAATTTCTTAAAGCCCATGCACTCTACCGGGGATCTTTGAAGATGGATGAAAAGTTGGGTGAACATGAGTCAGGCAAACACTGGAAACTGATTCAATTCGGAAAGCTTCATTACTCATTAGGTAATTTCGATAAAGCGACCAAGTTTCTTCAAAACGGCCTTGATTTAAGTCGGCAGATCGGAGATCTCCGCTGGCAAGTAAACGGATTGTCTGAAATAAGCAATGTCTTGATCCTACAAGGAAGGAACGATGATGCTTTAGAACAGGCCGAGGCGGCTCTCAATCTGGCGGATGAAGTCAAGTCGGCGACCTTACGAAATTTGGCGCACAAGACAATGGCTCTGATTCAATTGGAAAACGGTGAAATTCAGAGAGCCGCCTTCCAAATCGGCATGGCTCGGCGCCATGATTTTCCCTTGGAAAGTCACTTCGATGCCCTGATTGCAGGTTTGATTCAAACAAAAGCTGGAAAAAGAACCGATGCGATAGAGTCCTATCGAAAGGCAATGACCATGGCCGGCTCACTGTTGAAAGTTACACCTGATTTATGGAAACCACGCTTTGTTCAGGGAGTAGCTGCCACCGGACTGGCCATACACGGGCAAGAACCGGATCAGAACCTCAAACATGCCCGCGGCTTTATCTCTCATGCCCTCGATACTGTCCAAGCCGAAGGCATTCGTCTTTCTTGGAGCCGACTTTTGAATCATCTGAAAGATCACGATACCGAAAATCATACCCGGGAATTTCAGGTATTACTGAGTACTTAAAAACCCATACCTGATTTGGAGTCGCCGCCCGCACCACCGTAGAGTTCATCTTTAGGCGTGACTTCAACACCATATTTTTCAAGTTCGCTCAGAAACTTTGACAGGGCATCATCGTTTTTCAGGATTTCTATTGCTTTCATGCTTACCTCTGTGACCCTGTAACAGGCCCTCTATCCACAATATAGGGCCTGGAAGTCGTTAAGTCACGAGAAATTTTCGGATCAGGGAAAGGCAGAGGACCGGACCACACGCGCCTACTTGTAGGCGTCATCATGAAAGATAATCTCTGAATTCGGATATGTCACGTAAAAAAGCCGCATCGGGCATGCCGATGCGGCTTTATTGAGGAGTCTATTCCTTTTCCTTCTTGCGCATGATGTTGACGCCCAGTTCCACCAACTGGTTGACCGCTACCGGGCCCGGGGTTTCGGTCATCAGGCAGGTGGCGTTGGTGGTTTTGGGGAAGGCGATGACGCTTCGCAATGATTTCTCGCGCGCCATGATCATAACGATACGGTCCAGGCCCAATGCGATACCGCCGTGGGGCGGAGCGCCGTAACTCAGCGCGTTGAGCAGGAAGCCGAATTTTTCCTCCGCCTCCTCCTTGTCCAAGCCGAGCGCCGAGAACATGGCGTTCTGCACGTCGCGGCGGTGGATTCTGATCGAACCGCCGCCGATTTCGTAGCCGTTCAGCACCAGGTCGTAGGCCTTGGCGCGCACATCGTCCGGGTCGCTTTCCAGTTTGTCCAGGTCCTCGTCCAACGGCGAAGTAAACGGATGGTGCAGCGCTACGAAGCGTTCTGCCTCGTGGTCATGCTCCAGTAGCGGAAATTCGGTGACCCAGAGAAAGCGGAAGCTGTTTTCATCCACCATACCCAGTTCCTCGGCCAGGCGGCAGCGAAGAGCGCCCAGAGACTGGTTGGCGCGTTCGCGGGTGTCCGCCACGAACAACATCAGGGAACCGGCTTCTCCATCCGCCTTTTCAAACAGAGAGGCGCACATCTCTTCGCCCAGTACCTTTTTAATAGGACCGCTGATGCCGTCCTCGGTTTTCTTCAACCAGGCGAGGCCGCGAATGCCGAAATCTTTCTTCAGCCAGGTCTCCAACTTCTCGATTTCCTTACGCGAACGACCCGCCGCGCCGGGGGCGCAAACCGCCTTCACGCGACCGCCGTGCTCTACGCAATCGGTAAATACCTTGAAACTGCTTTCCCTGACGTCGTCGCTGAAGTCGATCAGTTCCATTTCGTAACGCAGGTCGGGCTTGTCGGTGCCGTATTTGTCCATGGCTTCGCTGTAGGGCATGCGTTGGAAAGGTCGGGGAGCCTCCACGCCGATTTGGGCCATCACTTCAACCATCATGCCCTCGACCAGGTCCCAAACGTCTTCGGCCTGAACAAACGACATCTCCAGGTCGATCTGGGTGAATTCGGGCTGGCGGTCGGCGCGAAGGTCCTCGTCACGGAAGCAGCGGGTAATTTGAAAGTAGCGCTCGAAACCGCTGACCATGAACAACTGCTTGAAGATCTGGGGCGACTGGGGCAGGGCATAGAAGTTGCCCTTGTGAACGCGGCTGGGAACCAGGTAATCGCGCGCGCCCTCCGGTGTGGACTTTGTCAAGATGGGCGTTTCCAGTTCCAAAAACTCCTGGCTGTCCAGGTAGCGGCGCACGGCCATGGCCACCTTGTGACGCAGGACGAAGTTCTGTTGCATCACCGGACGGCGCAGGTCCAGGTAGCGGTGTTTCAGGCGTAGTTCCTCGCCCACGTCCTGGATGTCGTTTTCCACGGGGAAGGGCGGCGTTGAGGAAGTATTGAGAATCATCAGCTCACGGACAAAAACTTCGATTTGGCCGGTAGCCAGGCGCTTGTTGATATTGCGCTCTTCGCGGGCGCGTACCTCGCCTTTCACGGCAACCACGTATTCGGAGCGAATTTCTTTGGCCTTTGTGTGTGCATCCGCCTGGAAATCCGGATTCAGTACCAGTTGGGTCACGCCCCAACGGTCTCGGATGTCCAGAAAAGTAATGGATCCGAGGTCGCGGCGCTTGGAAACCCAACCCATCAAGAGAACATCATCACCGATATGGTTATTATTAAGGGCGCCACAGTGATGTGTTCGTTTCAGGTCGCTAAGATGATCCAGCATAGCCTCTACCTCTTTCTTGAAAATGGGGATGCGGACCGGGCAACGCTGTGCCCGGAAACCTGACCGGCGCAAAGCGTCAGTCTACCCTTGGGGGAACCGGCCATGATAAATCATCGAAACCAAACCCACAACCCCCAAAATCCCGACCCAACCGGGCTCTGTCGGCGTCCAAGCATGGGATTCGCGGTAGTTAAGGCCGTTTTAATTGTTTTTTAAGGTGTAGGCTCGTTTATATTCCAGACGACAGTCGCTGCAACCGGCAATGCGGACATCCAGGCTGCGCCATTGATCCAAATTATCGGGTCCCGGCGGAGCGAAGCGCACCAGGTAGCGGTAGCGTTGTTTGCCGATGACATTCGCCAATTCACGAGTATGCGGTCCGATCCCGCGCACCACATCGCCGCCGCTCTCCCTGGCCAGTCTCTTGAGGAAATTCAACTGGGCCGCCAACAAGGGCGCTTTCTTCTTGGTGTTGGAAAAGGAAACAAAAACGATCGGCAGGCCGTCGTTGCGGATCAAGTTGCGCAATTCGTTTTCACCGGTGCGGCTCATCAGGTCGAAGCCGTCGCTCAGTACCACCAACAACCTGGAGCCCGAGATTTGTTTCATTTCGCTCAGCGCCTCGGCCATGGCGTCATAAAGTGCAGTGGAACCCGTGGCTTGCATGCGGTTCAGTTTGTTGATCAGCAGTTCTTTTCGATCGGTATATTCGGTCAGGGGTTGGTAGTTCGAGCTGAATTTGCTCACCTTGGCCAGGTCGCCCGGTTTCATGCGTTGGATGTATTCCTGAACCGCTCTCCGGGCGTGAGTCAGGTTGCGCTCGTTGCTGATGCTGAGGTCGAAAAGAAAGTGGATGGTCAGCGGCGTTTGCACACGGCGCACCGTGTTAAGCTCTACCTGGACACCATTCTCGATGACCCTTAAGTCTTCCAAGCGCAAGCCCTTGACCGGTTTGCCGGAGCCGGCCTGGATTTTGATGGGAAGATTGACCATGGTAACCGTCTCGGTGTAATCAACCTTGATATCGGCATCATCGATCAGTTCGACATCTTGGAAAAACAGCCAACAAAGAAAGAGAGCCGTCATGATTTCCTTCCACGCCCTGAATCTCCTCAACCCAAAGGGAGGGCGTAATTCATCTTAACCCGAGTGACCGGGCTCACAAAACGAAAAACCGGGACACGCTGCATCAGCCGGGCCGAAACCCGCGTCTGCGTTGAAAAAGTTTCGAAAAACCTTAAACGGCGAATGAAGTGCCGCAGCCGCAGGAGGCGGTAGCATTCGGGTTGCTGAACTTGAAACTACGGTTGAACATATCGGTGGTGTAGTCGATTTCGATACCCTGGACCATCATCAACGACTTGGGATCGATATAGATAGGCGTACGCTCGGCGTTGAAGACCTTGTCGTTTTCACGCGGCCCGTCGGCAAAGTCCATGACGTAGGTGAAGCCGGAGCAGCCCCCGCCTTTCACGCCCAGGCGGATACCTGTTTTGCCTTGACCTTCCTGGCTTAGGATTCGACTCAGTTCCAATTGTGCTGCTTCCGTCAAGGTGATCATGTCACCCTCCTCTTCTTTCTGGTCTCTTATTATACCGCAAAAACCCGCAAAACGTTGCCCTCAAAGGGACGGTACGGGTCGGCGGGCTAGGGAGCGCAAGGCTTTCGCCCGGGTGAGGCGCTCGATCACATAATCGATTTCCTCGGTTGTGTTGAAGCGGCCGATTCCAAAGCGAACCGAAGCCATGGCTCGCTTTCCTTCAGGCTCCAGGGCCAGTAACACATGAGACGGCTCCGGCGATGCCGAAGTGCAGGCTGCCCCGGTGGAGACCGCAATGTCGGCATAGATCTCGCGGATTAGTTTTTCCAGGGCAACCCCCGGGAAGTACAGGTTCAAGTTACCCGGCAGGCGTTGTTGCGGGTGACCGTTGACCTCGACACCCTCCAATCCCGCTCGGACGCCGGTCAGCAACCGGTCTCTTAGGTAACGCAGACGCTCGGCTTCCTCTTCCATGGTTTCCGAGGCCCGCTCCAGGGCGGCGCCGAGGCCCACGATGCCGGGTACGTTCAGGGTGCCCGAGCGCATACCCTGCTCGTGACCGCCTCCATATTGTAGGGGTTTCAGGGAAACGCGGGGTCTTTTGCGGCGTACGTACAGCGCGCCCGCCCCTTTGGGCCCGTAGATCTTGTGCGCCGAAAGAGACAAAAGATCGATATTTGCCTTGTCTACATCAATGGGAATCTTACCGACTGCCTGAGTGGCGTCCGTGTGGAATAAAACACCGTGAGCGCGGGTCATGTTGCCAATGTCCTCAATGGGCTGCAACACTCCGATTTCATTGTTGGCGGCCATGACGGACACCAGCACCGTCTCTTCTGTAATGGCCTCGTCCAGTTCATTCAGGTCGATCAGCCCGTCCCGGTCGACGCCCAGACGGGTTACCTTGCCACCTTCTGCCTCCCAAGCCAGGCAGGGGTCCAACACCGCCTTGTGTTCGGTGACCACGGTGATCAAATGACGACCCTTGCGCGCGTACTGCCGCGCCGCACCCAAAATGGCCAGGTTGTTGCTCTCGGTCGCGCCGGAAGTGAAGATGATATTGCGCCCACTCTCGGCGCCGATACAACGGGCCGTGATTTCCCGCGCTTGTTTGACCGCTTCCTCTGCGACCCAGCCGAACCTGTGTTCGGTGGAAGCCGCGTTGCCGAAACTGCCTCGCAGGTAGGGCATCATGGTGTCCAGCACCCGTTCGTCCAGCGGTGTGGTGGCTTGATTGTCCAGGTAGATCGGTAGTTGCGGACCCATAAATGAACTCCCGGTCCAATTAGGACCTCTTAAGTCCTATTTTAGTCGACGAGTCGCTTGGAAGCAAGCTTAAGCGGACTTTCTCGGCTGACGCTCGGTAAGGTTCGGGTTACAAAACCCGCTCATAGAGCTCGATCCAAGAGGTCATGCCCCGCAGTAGAATAAGGAGACCCACCAGAAATCCGAAGCCGACCAGGGCGGCGCCTGTCACCCATCCGGCGGTTTGATGTAGGCGAGCCAGGTTTTCGCGCATCAGGTCGGCGTAACGCTCCATGCCCTCGGCCAGATCGCCCGTAGTCTCCCCTACCTCGATCTCGGCAATCAGATCCGCGGGCATGTGGGGGACAGCGGCCATACCCCGGGAGAGAGTATTTCCGGCCAGGACGGCTTCTTGAATCTTGCGAAAGGACTTTTGCCAATTGGGGAATTCGATATCGGCTCGGGCCAGGTCCAGGGATTCGGGAAGCGGTAACCCGGCGCCCAGCATGCGACCCAACAGGGTCAGATAACGAGCAAGGGTTTCGCCTCTGAGGATATCGCCGAACAGGGGCAGGCGTAGACGCGCCTCCTCGATCCTGGGAAAGCGTTGGGTCAGTAGGTACTTGCCTTTCAGTTGGAACCACAGGAAGCCGAGCACCAGGGCCGATGCCGATCCGCCGAAGAGAAATATGCGCGTGACCGTTCCCAGCGCAAGACCGGCCAGCACGCTTTCGGTGCCCTCCTGTACGCGCTCGGCTGACAAGTTGCGGATGGTTTCGGTCAAAGCCAGAGTGACGGTCCCCCCGATGATGATCAGGGCGAACCAGATGGTGCGCCAATTGAAGATTTGAGCCAGGATACGTTTGCGCCGGGCCATGATCTCGTCGGCAAGGGATTCGAGCATTTCGGGTAGGCGGCCGGATCGCTCGCCGGCCTCCAAATGCGCCCAGACGTAGGCGGGCCAGACGATACCGGAGCGGGCGCAGGCATCGGTCAAACCGGCGCCCGTGTCCAGGAACCGGGTGATCTGTTGCACCGGCAGTTTTTCGTTGCCCGAGGATTGGCGCAGGGCTTGTTGTAGGGGGATGCCCGCGCCGACGGTTCGCGCCAGGCGACTGAGGAAGCGGGCGGTGCGGCTCATGGCGAACAACCCCAAGGGCGCCGTTCCGCGCCGCGGTTTGACGCGAGGCTTGGGTCGATCGGGCCGGTAGCGGGCAAAGATAATGCTGCAGAACGCACAGGTGGTAGAACCGGCCGGATTGCCTTTATCGCATTTGGGGCAGAGGACCTGGTTGTGGTCCGGGTGGTTCACCATCAGCCTCCGAGAAGATAACTGGAGGCATGATAACACGATACATCGGCAGCTTCAGCCCGTAGGAGGACTTGAATCGCATGAGGAGCCGGTCGACTCCGGTTAAAAGGAGCGGGAAAGCCGATTCCCCGCTCCTTTTCCAGATTTAGACTTAAACAAACTCGGCTTGCAAACCGGCTACGTTCGGGGAACGCATGATTTCCAAAGCCTTGATCGCGGGTACAACCAGCGCGTCGAAGAAGTACCTGGCGGTCACGATCTTCTGCTCGTAGAAGGTACGGTCGGCATCGCTAACGTCGCCGGTCAGGGCGCGTGATGCAACCAGGGCCTGCTTCAAGAGGAAGTAACCCACGACCACATGACCGAAATGCTCCTGGAAATCCGTCGCGTGGAAACGTACCTCGTCATGTTCGCCGGAAGCCATGCGCTGCCCGAAATGGGCCGCGGTGGCGCCTGCCGCCTCGATGCCTTCTTTCAGGATACCGCCCATCGAAGCCAGGTCCGAACCGGCCGTGGCCTGGACCAGGGCAATTGCCTCGCCGCCGAAGACTTTCAGATTCTCGCCCTTGTTCATCAAGATCTTGCGGAAGACCAGGTCCATGGCCTGAATGCCGTTGGTGCCCTCATACAGCGACGAAATCTTGGAATCGCGCATGTACTGCTCCGCCGCATAGTCCTGGCAGTAACCATAACCACCGAAGGTTTGGATAGCCATTTCAGTGACGCGGAAACCCTGATCGGAACCATAGCTCTTACAGACGGGCGTCAGCAGGTCGGACAGCGCCTTGTATTTGGCCTTGTCCTCGCCGTGATGCGCCAGGTCCAGGTATTGGGTGAGGTGGTAGATCATGGCGCGGCTGCCTTGAACCAGGGCGCGCATCTTCACCAACATGCGGCGCACGTCGGGGTGTTCGATGATCTTGGCGGGACGCGGCCCGCCCTCTTCCATAATGGAACCCTGCACACGCTCGGCGGCGTAGTTCACGGCCGACAGATAGGCGGCGGAAGCCTGGCCCATGCCCTGAACGCCCACTTCCAGACGCGCTTCATTCATCATCTGGAACATGTAGCGCATGCCGTAACCGGCTTCGCCCAACAAGTAACCGATGGTGTTGTTATCGCTGCCGAAGTTAATGACGCAGGTTGGGCAGGACTTGATGCCCATCTTGTGTTCGATATTGCTGCAAGTGACGTCATTGGGTCCCGTGATGTTGCCGTCGGCATCGACGCGGTTCTTGGGTACCACGAACAGGCTCAATCCCTTGGAACCCGCGGGCGCTCCCTTGATACGGGCCAGCACGAGGTGGATGATGTTGTCGCTGAGATTGTGTTCGCCCCAGCTGATGAAGGTTTTGGTGCCGGTAATTTTGTAATGGTCACCCTCGGGTTCGGCCGAGGTGACGCCCGCGCCCACATCGCTGCCCGCGTCCGGCTCGGTCAGACACATGGTGCCGCTCCACTCACCGGAGAACATTTTTGCTACATAGGTGTTCTTCAATTCGTCGTTGCCGAAGCTGAGGATCAGACGAGCGGCCCCTCGGGTGAGCAGGGGCAACATGGAAAAGGAAACGAAAGAGCCGCATTCCATCTCGGTTACGGGTGCGGAGAAGAAATGGGGTAGTCCCGCACCGCCGAACTCGGGTTCGGAGTTGATGCCGATGAGATCCAACTCGCGATACTGTTCCCAGGCATCGACCATGCCTTCGGGAACGGTCACCTGACCGTTTTTGAATCCCAGGCCTTCCCGGTCGGTAGGCATAAGTAGCGGCGCCAGAACCTTTTGGCAAAAATTAGCCGATGTTTCGTAGATCATGTCCACGGTTTCGGTGTCGCATTCTTCAAAGGCCCCTGTTTGTTGGATGGCTTCCAGGCCGGGGCATTCCTTCAGGTTAAACATGATGTCACGTTCGTCGATATTGTAGTGGGTCATGTGATCCTCCTGTGAATCCCGCTCACTGAATGACTGGTCATGTTATCAAAGACGTGGGAGTTTGGCTATGGGGTCTCGTCTCTTTTCTTCGGATGATTGCCCGGTCACCAATTTAGATGCGGCGGTTTCGGCTTGTTAGGCTGACGCGATCAAACCTGATTCAGACGAGACAATTGAGGTAAAATAGAAATATCCCAAACGCGGGGAGGTGGATTGTGAAAGTCATTGCCGATGTTTGCATTATCCCCATCGGGGTAGGGGTCTCCCTTTCGCCCTATGTAGCTGCCTGTGAAAAGGTCTTCCTGGAACACGGCCTCAAACCGCAACTGCACCCGAACGGCACCAATCTGGAAGGCGAATGGGAGGAAATCAACGCCGCGATCAAGGCTTGCCACCAACGCCTTCACCAGATGGGCGCGCCGCGTATTTCCACCACCATAAGGCTGGGCACGCGAATCGATCGTGACCAATCCATGGCCGACAAGATCACCTCGGTCGAAACAAAATTGAAAACCCGTTAGAAACGCTATTCCCTTCACGTTGGGAAAGTTCGGTCTTATTTTTATTCGCGAATATAAATATCTGGTTCTTAATTAGTTCTTGCTTCCCATCAGCGGCTTGGGTTATGTTGGGGCCCGTTAATTTTGTTAAGCCCGGTGGGTCTCTTATGTCGCCGCTCAGGTTCCTGATTTGTCTTACGGCCGGGTTCTTTCTCGGTTTATCCAATCTATACATCGGTTTGCGTTTGGGTTTCGTCTACGGCGTCGCCATCCTGGCCGCGTTCACCTGGACCGGCCTCAAGCTGATTCTCCCCCGGGTTGCCGGCGACAATGGATGGGTGGAAACCGCCCTGTTCCTTTCCATGGCTTCCGCCATGAGTTTCGGTTGCGGCACCGTGATCTCTACCTCTTTGTCTGCCTTCATCATGTCGGGCGCTCCCCTGCCTCCACTTTACTTACTTACTCTCTGGGTTTCAGCGATTTGTGGATTGGGTACCTGCCTGGCGCTACCTTTGCGCCGTCGCCTCTTGGCCGAGTTGAAGTTCCCCTCGGGCACGGTCGCCGCGACTACCGTCAAAAATCTCGACCGCGGGAAACCCGGCATGGCGCTGTTCTCATGGACTTTGCTCGTTGTTTGGATTTGGGTTGCCCTGCGTGATTGGCTTCACCTGGTTCAAGCACGCTTCCCCGCCGGCAGCCCGGTTCTGCACCTGCAAAGTTCACCCATGCTACTGGGTTTGGGCTCTCTTTTGGGTCCGCGGATTTGCCTCGGCATGCTTGCCGGAGCCACTTGCTTCTTCCTGGCCGCACCCGCGGTCTTCGGCGCCACGGCGTCCAAAAGCATCCCCTGGTTTGCTGTCGGTCTCATGATCTCAGCCGGTTTGCTGGATTTTGGACGCTCCCTCCGAGGCCTGGCGCCGGCGGAAGAAAGCCGCCCGGTTTCCCGTCGTCATCTGCCCGTCACCTTGTCCTTCGCGGCGGTACTTTGTTTGCTTCACGCGATCATCTTCGATTTTTCCTGGATCTACCTTCTCCTGGCCGCGGTGGTCGTCTGGCCGTTTGCCGTGGTAGCGTGCAGGGTGACCGGCGAGACCGATGTGGTGCCGACCGGTGCCTTGGGCAAACTCTCACTGCTGATCTTCAGCATGGTGCGACCGGCTGAGGTCGGCGCCATGACAGCAGCCACCGGCGTTCTGACCGGCGCATCCGCATCCTCGGCCGATTTCCTGAACGACCTGCGCTGCGGCCGAGACCTGGGTTGCCCGCCCGCTCGCCAGTTCCGCTACCAACTGGCCGGGGCTGTCCTGGGTCCGCTGATCTTCGTCCCCCTGCTGTTCTATCTCATTCGCGACAATCCCCTGGGCGGCGAGGTCTTCCCAGCCCCCGCCGCGCAAATCTGGCTGGAGATTGCCAAAGTCCTGGCCGGCGGCGAAGGCGCGGGGTTTCCTATCTTCGCCCTCGGCCTGGCTTGCGGCGCCCTGGTCTTCACGATCAGGCTCCGATTTCCCAAGATGCCGGGCGCGGTACCCTTCGCCATGGCAGCCTTCCTGGACTGGGGCACCACGGCTACCCTGGCCCTGGGCGCCCTACTGGCCCGTTTCATTCCAGCAATCAGGGACGATGCCTTCTGCTGCGCCCTCATCGCTGCCGAAAGCGCCGTGGTCCTACTGCTCTTGTTGAACTGAAGAATCCTACATGATCTTTGAAACCGTTGATTTCAAACCTTTTTGGCTGAAACGATGAAAACCCTCGCCGACCGGGTGAGCGAAAAACGCCTCGATCACCACATCCTATTGCGTTGTGCTCGATCAAAGTCAGGGCTCGTGACGTGGCCCCCGCGTTCAAATCCCGCTTTTCCCCGACTCATGCGTGGTGTAGACTACCGGGCAACGCCCGCCGGCGTTTTTGTGAGGTTGGCTTTTGAAGGTTCTTTTCCTGATCGAAGGGTGGGTGGCGCCCGCGCCCCGATATCGCGTATTGCAATACCTGCCCTGGTTGAAGGAACACGGTATTCACTGCGAGGTCCGCGCCCTGCACGGCGAATCTTATCCGCCCTGGTTCCACAAGCCCTTGATCGGTAATGTCTACAAGGCATTAGTCCGATCCCGCCGCTGGTTCCAGGTCAGGGATGCCGATCGATTCGACGTGGTCTTTCTACAGCGGCTCACCCTGCCCTTCTCCAGCTTCGTAGAGCGCCGCCTGTTGCGCAAGAACCCCAGGGTGATCTTCGATTACGACGACGCGCTCTTCCAAACACCGGAGGGCGAGGACCCCGTCCGCCTGAAAGTCTTTCGCCGCGTTGTTGACGCTGTCCGCACCGTCGTTGCCGGTTCTCAATACCTGGCGGACAAGGCTCGCGAGGACGCGACCGTCATCCCCACCGTGATTGACACGGATCGATACGTGCCCGTGGAACGCACCGGCGGTGAACTGGTCATCGGTTGGATGGGTACTCATTCCAACTATCCCAACTTCCCGGAAATCCTGCCCCAATTGGAAGAAGTGCTGAATCGCTTCCCTCATGTCTCCTTCCACGTCGTCGGTGACCTGGCCCCGCCCTTCAAACTACCCCGTATGCGCTTTACACGCTGGACAAAGGAACAGGAGATCGCCCGTCTCCAAGGTTTCGATATCGGCATCATGCCCTTGCTGGACACCGATTGGAACCGAGGTAAATGCGCCTTCAAGCTGATCGAGTACATGAGCGTCGGCATTCCCGTGGTCGCGGGCAGCGTGGGCGCCAACCGCGAGGTGGTCCTGGAAGGCCGGACAGGGTTCCTGGCCGAGCGCCCTGAGCAGTGGTCCCAGGCCCTCATCTGCCTGATCGAGGACGCGGATTTGCGGCGATCCATGGGTCGACAAGGTAGGGAACGCTGCACGGCACATTATTCGCTTAACAGCCAACGCGACCGGCTGCTTGCCGTGTTGCGCAATACCGCCGTCGAGAACTGAGCCATGACCCTTTTTACCTTTGCCGTCGTCAACTGGAACACGCGTGATCTGCTGGACGCCTGCCTGGCCTCTATTTACGCGGTAAAGGGCGATTACGAGATCCAGGTCCTGGTGGCCGACAACGCCAGCAGCGACGGCTCCGCCGAAATGGTTCGCGCTAAATACCCCGATGTAGAACTGGTGGAAACCGGCGGCAACTTGGGTTTCGCGGGTGGTCACAAACCACTGTTTCAGCGCGGCAAAGGGCGATACCATGTCCTGGTGAACAGCGACGTACGCTTGTTGCCGGGTTGCCTGGAGAAACTGGACGCGCGCATGCAAGCTGACGACCGCATCGGCATTGCCGGCTGCCGCATCGTGGACGAGGACGGCAGGGTCCAGCCCAGTTGCCGGCGCTTTCCCAACCTGTGGCGCCAGCTGCTGGACGCGAGCGGACTCAACCGCCTCTTTCCGCGCAGCCCGTTCATCAACGCCCTGAAGATGGGCGGTTTCGACCACCTGAGCAGCCGCGAGGTGGACCAGGTGATGGGCTCGCTGTTCCTTATCCGCCGTGAGGTGATCCAGGCGATCGGCATCCTGGACACGGCCTTTTTTATGTATTACGAGGAAGTCGACTATTGCCTGCGTTGCCGTCGTGCCGGCTATAAGGTCTTCTACGAGGCCGAGGCGCGGGTTTTTCACAAGGGCGGCGGTTCGTCCAAAAAGGTGAAAACGCTGACCATCCGGCGCACCATGCGATCCATGCGCCGCTACTACCTAAAGAACCACGGCGGTTGGACCTGGCTGCCGCTTCTCGCCATTCTGTCTCTCGATCTGGTGACACATGTCGGCTACGCGCTGGTCACCTTCCGCAATGCGCCCGCTACCTTCAAAGCCTACGCACTGGGATGGTGGGACGTGCTCACCTTTCGGAGCGCCGGACGGTGAGGTTGCTGGTGTTGCCTCGCGGCGGTCTCGCCAATGAGCCGTCTCGCCGGCGCATCTATCAATTTCTTCCCTTCCTGGCCGCTGAAGGGTTCCACATCCGGGTGATTCAGCCCGGCCCTTTTGACGTCTTAAGTCTCTTGAATAAAGAGTATTATGACCTGGCCTTGATCGAGGAGGCCGCGTTTCCCAATCTACCGTCAGCCTTGAGGAAGCCGGCCGTTCGGCGACTTCCCAAAGCCAGGGTCCTGATCGGCGAAGACCCGATCGAACCGGTATTGGAAAAGGGAGCCGTGTCCGTGGGGCGAATTGTTGAAAAACCATCGCAATCGGGCGAAGAGGTGCTGTACCTGCCGCCCGCACCCGATTGGCTGCGCTTGTCGACGATCCAACGCAAGCGCTTGCGGCGTCGTGTTGTTTGGATGGGAGACGATTCCGGCCTGCCCGCCCTCCACGCTGTCTTACCGCACCTGGCGATAGTTCGGCAGGAGCATCCCTTCACCCTGGTTACCATCGGCGCCGCACCCGGGCCCCTGCCCATGGACGGCGAGTATCATTTCGCGATGCCCCCGGACGAAATCGAGCTGTTGGCAGGGCTGGATTTTGCGCTTTTACCTGTTCGCTCCGGTGAACACCTTTCCTGGTTGGATCGCTTCAACCTTGCCCGCTACGCCTCGGCCGGTTTACCCATGATTTGCGGCGACCATCAGGAACTGGTTGACGGTCACGCGGCGTCCGGGGCGGGATACATCGCCGAGGACGAAACCACCTGGCTTTTGGCGCTACGCAAACTATTCGAGCAACCGCGCTTGCGGCAAAGTCTCGGGGAACGGGGACGGCTTTGGGCCAAGCACGAGCGCGGCCTGCGCGCCCAAGCGCCGCGCCTGATTGCCTTCCTGCGGCAAACGGCGGCTCGCGCCTCCTCCCCGAATAAAGGCGAAAAGCCGGCCTGCAAATTGCTTTCCTGAGGGTTACAGGCTTTTGCCGTGCCGAGGACCGAAATGCTTGCTTTCGATTCCCATTCAACGGAATTGCGGGCTCGCCGGTCTAAAAAAATGCGTGGGCTTCATTGAGTCAACGCGGCTTCTCCGATATAATCGTCCGTCCGGCCTTACAAGATGGATGAGAAGACAAGGGTTAAAATTGGATTTTTCTATGACTGGAAGCGCGCTCAATTTCTTCCTTGTTGGGATCACCGCCATGGTGACCACCCTTCTCCTGGTTCCCTCCATCAAACAACTGGCCAAGGTTACCGGCGCCATCGACGCGCCGGATGAACGCCGCGTCCACTCGGGCCACGTGCCGCGCATGGGCGGGCTGGCCATGTTCTTCGGCTGTTTCCTCACCTTCCTGATCTATTTGGATGCGGCCAGCTTCGACCAGTTCCGGGGTATCTTCCTGGGCATGGTCATCATCGTGGTCATCGGTATCATCGACGACAGCAAGGGTCTGGACCCCAAGCTGAAACTGCTCGGTCAGGTCGTTGCGGCCTGCTCCGCTATGCTGCTGAGTGACGCCAATATCGATTTCCTGGGCGGCGTGGTGGGCACCAACCTGCCGCTGGGCCTGCTTTCGGCGCCGCTGACCATCCTCTGGATCGTGGGCATTACCAACGCCATCAACCTGAGTGACGGTTTGGACGGCCTGGCCGGCGGTATTTCCATCATTGCCTTCGGCTGTTTCGGTTTCCTGGCCTGGCAGCGAGCGGACTACGCTACCTTTACCCTGTGCCTGGTGCTCACCAGCAGTATCCTGGGTTTTCTGCGCTACAACACGCACCCCGCCGAAATCTTCATGGGCGATACCGGTTCCCTGTTCCTGGGTTACTGCCTGGGCACGCTGTCGGTGACCGGCAACTTCAAATCGCTGACGGTCATGACGCTGGTGACGCCCGTCCTGGTGCTGTTGGTGCCCATCGCCGACACCCTGTGGGCCATCATCCGCCGCATCCGCGAGGGCCGCAGCCCCTTCAGCGCCGACAAGAAGCATTTCCACCATAAACTGCTCAGCCGCGGCATGAACCAATCGCAGACCGTGTCGCTGATCTACGGTATCACCGCCCTGCTCAGCGTGAGCGCGGTGGCCATGGCCAATTCCCTCAGTTTCAAATTCCTCTTGATCCCGTTGATGATCATCAGCCTGGCCTTGTTCTTCATCCAGGTCTTCGGCATTCTGGACCTGGCTCGCTGGGCCACGGAATTTTCCAACCAGATGGAATCGCGCTTTCCCTTCCATACCCAACCCTTCCTGTCCAAGGCTTCGCGCCGGTTGGTGCAGATAGGTTCGTTGATCTACATGCTGTGCTTCGCGCTGATCCTGCCCACGGCGCCGCTCAACCTGCTGTTTGTGGTTGCTACGACCTTTGTCCTGGTCTTCTACCTGTCCATGACGCGCGGCAAAAACGGCGGGCAGAGCTACCTGGTGTTCAGCTACTTCTTCATGGCGGCCGCCATTGTACTGGTGCTGGACCAGCAACGCCATATCAACCACCCGCTGAAAGCCGTGTTGGATGTAACCGAACCGCTGGGTTTCTTCTTGCTGAGCCTGGGTATTTTCGGCAAGATCCTGGTGCGCAAGACCAAGGATATCTTCCTCAGCACCCCGTTGGAATTCTTCATCTTCCTGGTCCTGGTCTCCATTGCCATCATCCCCGAGGATTTGCGGGCCCAGTACAACCTGGTGCAGAACACCCTGCGTTCGTTCTTCCTGTTCCTGGCCGTGAAGATCATCGCCCTGAACTTCGGCAGCAGCAAGGCGACGGTGGTTCTACCCTCGGAGCCCCACCAAGCCGTGGAAAGCTGATTTCGGCAAAAACCTAAAACGGAAAAACGAAAAACGGCAACTTCTCGATAAGTTCGGGCAAGGTAATGGAAAAGTGTCGGACATTGAACCGACCGGGAAGTAAGACAGTTCCTGATGAACACTTATACCAGGCGGGAATTGTTTTCAGTTGGAGTTATCGGAATTCGAGAGTTGGGTTCCGTTGTATTTTGGGCAGCCCTTTCAGCAGGCCTTTTTGCTTTATCGGCACAAAGCAACCCTTGTATGGGATTTCACAACCAAGTACAGCTGATTTAGCGTATTTTGAGAAGCTGAAC
>JASJCB010000001.1 GCA_030066195.1 Acidobacteriota bacterium | reverse complement strand
CTCCAAGGGGCGAACAGTCGATCCTTCCTGACTGTTCGTCCCTCCTCCTTTCCAGTGCCGTATTCAGCGGTTCCTTCTTCGAGATGTGAAGCTACTTCCTTTTAAACCATGGGAAAGCCAACAGGATGACCTGCCAGATCTTGTGGAATAGACGCAACAGCGGATGCGGGACATTTCCGCCGTCGGTTACCTCCAGTTCGTCGGAGGTCGGCTGGTCGATTTCCCCTCTTGTGGGTAGGCCGATGACATACCAGGTTCCGTAATCTTTCGGCTTTTCGGGCGCCGTCTTTCCCTTATTTTTCAGAGGGCTCGGTAGATTGCCTTTCCCAAACGGCCCTCGTTTATTTTTTTTGGTTTTGCCGGACGGTTGGAACGTAATGGTCATTTCTTCATCGGTGTTGTTGTCGAATACCAATAGATCCTGAAACTGGATTTGTTGGTGTTTGCGGATGAAAATCTCCCCCGATTCAGGGGCATCTTCTTGCACCAGAAGAAAAAACGAATTGGTATGCATTTGTTCGTTTGTTGAGGAAGGCTTCGGCGTGGCAATTAGCACCCATTTTCCCGGGTTGACCGCTCTGTGCTCCCCGGAAGCGTGGTTTGTCGCGATTGGAAAAGAAAATGTCGGATCGTCATTGAAGGGATTGGGCGCCGAGCCGAATTCGGTCATTTCAAAAGTTACGACTACTTCGAAGTCGGTATTATTGTAAAAGCTTATCGTTTGACCCTGCTTCAAACTATATTCTCTGCGGAGCATAAACGTCTTGGTCTCTGCAATTTCCATGGTTACCCTCGCACGGACGCCTTATCATCTCATCATACAAGAACACAACAGCCGGGATATACCTTTTTCCAAATTCCCCGGCTCCTTTTCTCACGGTTTACGGCATTATATATGAACGGCAAGGAGTCCACCGGCCGGCGGTTCCTTTCCGGACCGTCGGCCGTTTTTCTAATTGGGAGCCGGCAGCTCGTAGTCGCAGACATTGCGTTTGAAGAAACTGTCGTCGAAGGCCGGGTAGGACCAGGGGCCGATAGTGGGGTTGGAGGCGGCCCGAAAGACCTTTGCCTCGATGAAGATACGGACAAGGTCGTTGTCCAGCAAGCCTTTGTTTGCTTCGACCTTAAGGATATCCAGGGCGCGGTCGGTAGGCATGGCGCGTTTGTAGGGCCGGTCGGAGGCGGTCAGGGCATCGTAGATATCGGCAATGGTCATCATCTTGGACGGCAAAGGTATCTGTTCGTCTGTCAGCCCGTGGGGATACCCCGTGCCGTTCAACTTCTCATGGTGGGAGACGGCAATCAGCGGCACCTTTTTCAGGGCGGGCGTCCAGGGGATACGCTCCAGGAAGTTGAAGGTGTGAACCACGTGGGACTCGATTTCCTTGCGTTCCTCGGGCGTCAGGCTGCCCTTGCGAACCGACAGAGCCAGGAATTCGTTTTCGGTCAATAATTGCAGGAGTTCACCGTCGGCGTCGAAGGGATCGATATGCCTGATCTCCTCCAAGTGGGAGAAACGTCCCTCGGGTAGGATGGTCGGCTGGTTGGCCTCGTTGATTTCTTCGAAGAAGCGGGTGAAACGCTCCAATTCCAGGTTCAGTTGCTTGTCGAATTCGCCCTTCATGCGGTGATAGGCATCGGGCCCGGCTTCCAGGGCAAACGCGAGCCGGCGTTCCTGGTCCATGCGGCGCAGGCGTTCCTTGTAGATGGTAAAGCGTTGCCAGATCATCTCGATGCCGCGTTCCGGTAGTTTCTTTTCCTTGACCAGCACCGGTTCGCGCACGCCGACCTTGCCGAAATCGTGCAGCAGGGAGGCATAGCGGATTTCGCGGATCTCCTCGTCGGAGAAACGTACTCCCTCGAAGCGGCTTTCGCCGGAGCGGGGCAGGTCCAGGGCAAGGCGCGTGGTGAGGTCGGCAACCCGGAAGGAGTGGCCGCTGGTGGTGGGGTCCCGTTGTTCGATCGCGGTTACCGCGGCATTGACAAAACCCTCGAACAGATGGTTGATTCTGCTGATCAGCAAGCTGTTATCGATTGCCACGGCGGCCTGGCTTGCCAATGCCTTCAGTTGGGATTCCAAACGGGCACTGAAGGGCAGGGTTTCGGCCAGGGTGGTTTCCACCGAATCCAGGACAACGTCGCGGGATGTTTTGCGGTTGACGAACAGGAGGACGCCGTTCACTTCACCGATATGGTTTTTCATGGGAATGGCCAGCAGGGAGCGGGTGCGGTAATTCATGGCCTCATCGAAGGTGCGATTGAAGCGATAGGTGGCCTTGCCCGAGATCTCATAGGCGTCGTGAATGTTCAGACTTTCGCCGTAAACGGCCACGTACCCGGAGATGGAACACGTGTCCAGCGGCATGCGTTTCTCTTCGAAGGGGAAGGAAATGGAGTGGTTTTGGGTCAGCTTGAAGACCATCTCCGGCGCGTGTTCCCGTTCCCGGTCGATAAGGAACAACGAGGCGCCGTCGCAACAGGCCAGATTGCGGGCCTCGGTAAGGATCATGGTGAGCAGTTTGTTGATATCGGTCTGGGCGGAAAGGGCGATACCCACATTGGTCAACTGCATGCTCAGGTCGCGTTCATCGCTGAGTTGGCGGCTGAGCGTGCGCTTGCTGTAAAGCAGCGTCAATTCGCGAACGGCTCCCTCGAGCGCCTTCCGGGCGAAGATTCGGGGCCAACTGCTCGGCACCAGAAAATCACCCTCGCCGCAACCCTCCTCGGCGATGACCGACATCAGACCTTTGAACGGGGTTTGCCAGGCGGCCAGGTTGCCTGATTTCGCCAGAACGCCGTCATAGAGCAGGATCGCTGATTGACTTTCGTCGGAATGAGCGACCAAATCCCCGGGTTGGGTCACCACCACCGGTTCCAGTTCTTTGATTTCAGAAAAAAGACGCGGCCAGGGGAATGCGTCACTATGAAAAATTTTTGCCATCGGTTTATTATGTGGCATAGGTAAGGAATCCACCCGTTTTCTTTGCTTTTAAATATAGCCCGGTTGGTTCCCCGTGGCCATGATTATATGTGAAAATAGTGTGAGAACTGACCCAAATGTTTGTCGCGGGGTGAGATACACAAGGGAGAAAGCCATGGGACACCATCGTGAGACTGAATTCAGGCCCGCAAAGGCCGCCGTAATCACGGTTTCGGACACGCGCACTCTGGATAACGACACTTCCGGTCAACTTATTCAGGAAAAGTTGGCGGAGGCCGGTCACAAGGTCACGGACCGACTGCTTTTGAAGGACGATATGGAGGTTATTCGCGCTGAGGTTGAAAAACTTTTGGGTGAGAAGACGTGTCGTTACATCATCATCACCGGCGGGACCGGTTTGACGGAAAGAGACGTGACGCCGGAAGCGGTGACGCCGCTGTACACCAAGCACATTCCGGGATTCGGCGAGTTGTTCCGCATGCTCAGCTACGAGGAGATCGGGACGGCTGCCGTTCAAAGTCGTGCGGATGCAGGATTATGCGGACATGCGGTGGTGATGATCCTGCCCGGCTCCACCAAGGCCTGCCGTTTGGGTATGGAGCGCATCATTATTCCCCAGATGGACAATCGCGGCGGTTGTACTTTTCGCGGCGTGGTGCCGGATGATCACTGAACAATGCCTCCGGTTACCCTCCAAATCCATGTTTCGTGCGTGAAGGAAGCATTTGGTCGCAAGACCTGACTTGATTTTGTTCGTAATTCCGGCTAAAGTCTTGGTTGTGATGTATGAAAGCATCACGGACCAATCCCTAATCCAAAACAGGTTGTCAGTACCTATGAAGATCGACACTAGCGATGTAGATGACATCACCATCATGGTGATTGACGGCATGCTTACTCTAGGCAGCGACCAGTACTTTGCGGACATGCTGCAAAAAGAAATCAACCGCGGCCGCCAGAAAATCGTGTTGGACATGACCAAGGTCAAGTATATCGATAGCCTTGGCATCGGTCAGATTGCCGGCGGCTTCACGGCGCTTGAAGAAATCAACGGAAAGTTGGTGCTGGCCAGAAGCAACGAGAAAATCAAGCAACTGCTGCGTTTGACCGGTCTACAGAACCATATCGAGACCTTCCCCACCGTTGAAGAGGCAATCCAGGCCTTTTAATACTTTGTCTAAGACCAGGGTGTGGGAGCCTTATCCCGAGGAAATCAAGGAATCCGGGTTGGGAGAACTGGAAGTACAGGTTTTCCAACCTACGGTTCATCACGTCGTGATGGGCGCCTCCGGGAAAGCGGAGCACGAGGTTTTCCCGGCAGAAATGCAATCCTTGGGCATGCCGCTTTACAAGCGCAAGGGCGGCGGAGGCACGGTCCTGCTGGGCCCCGATACCCTGGTGGTTACCATACACGCCGGTGTGGCCCACACCTTCCAAAACGGCGCCTATTTCGCGGCGATCAATCGCGCCCTGATTACCTGTTTTCGCGACTGGCGGGATGCGGACTACAGCCAAAAAGGCTTGTCGGATATTGCCGTCGGCGATCGCAAGCTGGTGGGTTCCTCCATTTTCAGGCGCCGCCAATACCTGCTCTACCAGGCATCGATTCTGGTGCAGCCCGACCTGGCTTTGATGGCGCGCGTGCTGCGCCACCCGCCGCGCGAACCGGATTATCGCGAGGGGCGCGGCCACGAGGGGTTCCTCACCTCGCTCCGGTCCCTGGGCATCGATTTGAGCGATCAAGTCATGATCGCCGACTTGCAACGAAAGCTGCCCGCGCGGTTACGAGCGGAAATCGACCGCGTGGATTGTGGAAATTCTGTGCCTCCCACTGTTTAAACAATTGAGAATTCCAGCGACTTTTTGTATGATGAGGCATCATTTTCTTACGAGGCACTGGAGGTCTCAATGACACATGTGGTGATAGAAAATTGCGTAGGCTGCAAGTTCACGGATTGTGTGCTTGTATGCCCGGTTGACTGCTTTTATGAAACAGAGACGCAGTTAGTGATTCATCCTGACGAATGTATCGACTGCTCTGCTTGTGTGGCCGAGTGCCCGGTGGAAGCCATCTACGCTGAAGACGAACTGCCCGATGCCAATGAGGCGATGCTGGCATACAATGCGGAGGAATCCATTCGCCTTTGCGACGCAGGGGCCGATCCCATTACCGATCAGAAAGAACCCCTGCCCACGGCGGAGGAACGCAAAGCGGAACTCGGCTTCTAATCTATATAAGAGCGCGGCAGGCTCAGCATATCCGGCCGCAGGTTCTTCCATTCATCGGGCAGCCCGGCCTCGTGCCAGGGGTGCCCTTCGCCTTTTATGTCCTCCGGAGATAATTGAATAAGGAGCGGTGTCTCGAGTTGATCGCCGTCCTCATTCGTCAACAACAGTGCTTCGACGAGGTCTCCCCCCGGCGGCAAGGTTATCGCCGACCCCTGGCTGGCTCGAATAAAGCTCCCCACGGGCCAGTTGCCCAGGAAACCTCTGAAGCCGGCAAACAGTCGCGCATCGTATTTAAATCCCGACCACCGCGCCATCACGGTCATGGCCTCGGCAGGAGAATAGGCGGGCCGGAACCGTCGAGGTGTGGTCAGGCCCTCGTAACAGTCCACGATGCGAAGGAACTGGGCCAGAATATGGGGCTGGTCGATACCCTGGGGATAACCACGCCCGTCGGGCTGTTCGTGGTGTTGGTAGATCCATTCGAGGATATCCGGATCGACCTCGGCCAGGGCAGGCTCATCCAAGGCGGTGTGCGCCTGCATACGGCGGTACTCGTCGTGCGTGTAGGGGCCGAACCGGTAGACCAGGTCCTGGGGCCGCCAATGACCCAGGTCATGGAATAGAGCGGCCAGGGTAAAGGCGTGAAGCCGCTTGCCGAACTTGTGGGAGGTCACCGCCCAAGCGCGGGCGATCAGCATGACGTTGAGCGCATGCCTGGGTGTCATGGCATGACTGCTTTTGATCCGACCCATCAGAAACGCCTGGTAGGGGTTGCGATCGATCTCCGCGCATAGCTCGGCCAGGTTCGAGGAAGTTATGATTTCGCCCGCGGTCATGCCGCCGCGAAAGACAGATAGGAGGTCTTGCTCCAAACCGACCAACAGCCGGTTGAGCGGTTCCAGGTCAGCGGTAGGCCGCCACATGTCAGCCCGCGATCAACTGTCCGAAGCTTCTTTGTTCTCGCGGACGAAGTGGTAGATACCCAATTTGCTACCGGCGCCGATAATGGTCGCGATGGCGCCCGGGCTGCCCAAGAGCATAATTACCGTGAAAATACTCATGAACTCAAGCCAGGTGGTGAGCTTTAAGGACATAACGATTTCGTATAGTGCGGTCATAATCAGATTGAACATCCCAAGACGCTCCTTTTCTTCTATCGGAAGTCCATTATAAAGAAGCCGATTCGGAAGGTCCACGGCTTTTTGGGGTCTCCTTAGCGGAAAGTGGCGATCTGCCGCCTTATACGGACATTTTGACGGGGCGACCTCAGGGCCGGCCTGGTTGGGATCGACCGAGGTTGTCCGACGGGGCCTATGTTTTTCCTCACATGCCGGGTGTACGGACGGGTTACAATAGAAAGTGTTTTTAACCGGGAACCAAACCTACTCCAGGGAGGTCGAGATGTCTAAGTGGTACGTGGCCGTTGACGGCCAACAGCAAGGTCCGATGAGTCAGGACCAATTGATGGGGATGATCCGCTCCGGTCAGGTAAGGGGCGATACCTATGTCTTCACCCAGGGCATGGAGAATTGGCTGCCCATGCGCGATGTCCCCGAGTTGAATCAAGGCGGAACCGCCGCGCCGCCTCCGCAGGCCGCATCCGGCGGTTTCGGCGGCATGCAGTCGCACGAAATCGATTACGAGATCCACGGCGAAGAGATGCAGTTCGTGGAAATTGAACTGGACCCCGACGAAACCGTCATTGCCGAAGCCGGCGCCTTTATGTTCATGGAACAAGGCATCGAAATGGAAACCCGCTTCGGCGACGGTTCCCAACCCGACAAGGGTTTCATGGGCAAGCTCTTCGAGGGCGTGAAGCGCAAGTTCACCGGTGAGAGCCTGTTCATGACCTGGTTCACCAACAAGGGCCACGGCAAGAAGCACGTCAGCTTTGCCTCTCCCTATCCCGGTAAGATCATCGCCGTGGACCTGTCCCAATCCGGCACCTTCATCTGCCAGAAGGACGCGTTCCTCTGCGCCGCCATGGGCACCAACGTGGGCATTGCCTTCAACAAGAAGCTGGGCACCGGCTTTTTCGGCGGTGAGGGTTTCATCATGCAACGCCTGCAAGGGGACGGCATGGCCTTTTGTCACGCGGGCGGCACCATTACCAGACGCGAGTTGGGACCCGGCGAAACCCTGAGGGTAGATACGGGCTGCCTGGTGGGTTTCAACGAGGGTGTTACCTACGACATCCAGATGGTCGGCAGTCTCAAATCCGCCTTCTTCGGCGGGGAAGGACTCTTCCTGGCCACGCTTACCGGACCGGGAACGGTTTACTTGCAATCCCTGCCGTTCTCGCGCCTGGCTGATCGCATCTACAGCGCCGCGCCGCAAAACAATATGGGCGCCTCTACCAAGGGCGAGGGCAGCGTCCTGGGCGGCCTGGGCAACCTCTTGGACGGAGATTGATCCATGCACGATTTCGAAACATTCCGCGCCCGCCGCAAGGCCGGCAACGAAAAGGTGCTGGAAACCGACAACAAAAACATCAAGCGATTCTTCAACCTGGACACCGCCGCCTACCGCGACGGCGCCCTTTCCGGCAAGACCAAGGAGATGCTGGGCCTGGTCGCCTCCATGGTGCTGCGCTGCAACGACTGCATCGACTACCACCTGGAAAACTGCGTAGAGGCCGGCTACAGCCTGGAAGAACTGGAAGAGGGCATGAACGTGGCCCTGGTGGTAGGCGGTTCCATCGTAATCCCCCACCTGCGCCACGCGCGCTTGAGCCTGGACTATTTGTTCAAAGAAAAGGAATCCTGACAACAGGGCGCCTCGGCGCCCTGTTTTTGGAAAGCGGGCATGGTGTGAACCTTCGATCTCTCATCACCCCCACCGTCGGGGTGCTGACAAGCGGCAAGCTTCCGGCTACAAAGGTCAGTCATACGATGAAATGAGCTGTTTCAATTGGCCCCCTGATCGAAGACTCTTCTGAAAAATACATCGACCATATCGAAGGCGATCCCTAATTGATCGGTAAGTCTACCAACAGCCCCCCTGGAATAGCGGACGCCGGGAAGTTAAGATTACCAGGTCGAGCCTAGATTAGATCGATGGGCTCGTGTTGATTGGCAAACTCATATGGAAGCTGAAAGCCACGGCAGTTGCGGATTCGTAGGATCGTTTCCCGGATATATTTCTTCGGATCGATCTTGTTCATCGCGCACGACACACAGATGGTATATAGGATGGCCGTAACCCGCGCACCCTCTTTCGAGCGGTTGAAGAGAAAATTCTTTCGCCCCAAAACCAGCAGGCGCAATGCATTCTCCGCCGGGTTGTTGTCCAACGGGATGTCTACATCCGTGAGGAAGGCCGTCAAACCGTCCCAGTTATCGGCCATATAATCCAATGCCGCTGCCAATCGGGAGTTCGGTAGACACCATTGGTTCTTTCGCCAGGTGTCGATGGCTTTGATCACCGGTTTGCAAAGTTTGGCACGATACGTTGCCGAAGTCGATCCGGACTCGCGGAAGACCCGATCCATTCGATACAGTTCGCTGACCAGGTCGAGGAAGTTCTCGATTTGCGGGTAGATTTCCTGGATGTCCAAGAACTTTCGTCGCGTATGCGACCAACACTGAATTCTGAGCAGTTCATTGACCGTGACCAGCGCGTTGTAACCGGCATAATCATCGGCCACAAGGGCGCCCGCCGCGCCGGTCATGACGCGCTGCGGCACATCGCCGCTTCGACTATCTTCAATTGTGAAAAAAGCGTGGTTTTTGTTTCGGAAGAGCCAGGCATATTGGGTCTTGTTCTTGACCCCCTCCAGAATCCTCCACCGAGTTTCGTCGGCGTGCCGCAGGAAACCCGACTCGATGTCCTTGCGAATCGCCTCGTAGACATCCTCCAGAAGATTGGCCACATGTCTTGACTGGTTCCACATCGTCGATGTCGCCAATTGGAGGCCGTCTCGAGCAAAGGCTTTTGCTTGCCGCTCCCAAGGCAGTTGATCGCTGAACTTGCGAACCACGATTTCACAGGCCAGGTCGATGCCGTACTGACCGCCGTCTACCAGCGTTGTCGGTCCTTTTGCCGTAACGATACACCCACAATTGCCGCGATACTTCCAACGCGTAATGTGACGACTGATCAGTTTGGCCGGAACGTAATCGACGATGGTCGATGTCTCGGCTTGCTTCATTTTTTGAAAAGACGTGCATTCACCGCAGTTGCAGCAGGCGTCATCATGCAGCGTATGCTCCTCGAAAACAATGGGTAATTGTTCTCCAACCGGTCCCCGGCCAGATGTTTCCGGTTTCTTTTTCTTGGCGGGAGCCGAATCACCTTGTTGATCATCCTGCTGCTTTTTTCGCTTCTCTGAAGAACGGGAAAATTGTTTCTTATGCTCTTGTTCTCCGGCTTTCTGCCGCTCGATCAGCCACTCTTCAACTTCCTTGAGGCTATCGGTTTCGCCGTCGTAACCAACAAGATCAGCCTTCTCCTTTCTCAGCGCAATCACCTCTTTTTCCAGGTTGCGAAAAACGCTTTTGGCTAACTGTGGTTCGGAAATGATGTAGTCGAGTGTGGCTTCCTTAAACATGGGCTTATTCAACCACAAAACCGACCTCAATGCTAGGATAAAATGAATGAGGCCAGTTATTTGTATTTATTCGCGAATAAAAATCACCCTCCTTTTACAGACATTTTTTCCGGGGCCAGAGGCAACTTCCCCTCAAGACGCGCTCCCGATAACATCAGTTGCAATTCCATGGCCGATAAGGTGGTCGGCGCCTCCGCATGCCAGACGTTGGTGAACTTGCCCTGCTCCAGACGTTTGTACAGCAGACAAATGCCGGTGCCGTCCCAATATAGGGCTTTTATCCTGTTTCGGCGCTTGTTCACAAACACGAAAACCTGGCCTGACAAAGGGTTTCGCCCCATGACATGCTCGCAGAGAGATGCAAGGCCGTCATGCGACTTGCGCATATCGGTGGGCTGGTTGAAGATATGGACCTCGATTCGGTTACCCCAAACCATGGCTCTCGCCCTGTTCCAGCAGCTTGATCAGCCGAACCACCTGACGTAGCGACATGTCTCGGGAAATACGGATTTGAGTGCCTCGACAGGTTTGTAATTGAATGTTGCTCTCCACTTGGGGATTCAATCGCGGCGCGACGTTAAAACTAAGAAAACCGGGTTCCGTTGATTTGGGGACAATGCGTAGTCTACCCATTGGGGTGCCTCCTTCGGCGTCGTTATCTGAAAGATAGCCGACGGAAAAAGTTTTTCCCAGGGGGCCCTATGGTAGCCTTACATTGATCGGAGTGGGCCTTTGCCCAGTACTTTAGTGTATTCCCATTTCGATCGGATATGGCTTCAGGCGAGGGATGGATTTCCAATTCCGAAATTGGACTTTCGTAAATCATCCAGGTTTCATGTCTTCTCGAGACGCCGTCCGCGTTTCGATCATACCAAAGGGCCAACTCATCCCAAACCTCGTCCAACTCGGTGATGACACCGTCTTCATTGCCACCCAACTCCAGGGCGTCATATTGGGCCAGGCCCGCAAAACCGTGTGGTGCGAGGATATTGCCTTCCAAGATCAATCGAGTGCCATGGCCGAACAACTCGGAGCCGTCATCACATTTTCCGTTACCGTTGATGTCATGAAAAAGGAAAACGTCGCGTTTATGCGGTAAAACCCAGGTAGTATCGATTGGATCATCGTTACCGTACATATCGAATGTGACTGGACGATTCACACCGCCGAGTTGGAAACCGTTACGATCGATATCGATCAGAATTGGAGAGTGATTATCACAACAAATCAAGCTGGAACTTCTTTTTTGCATACAAGTAGACGTAGGATCACAACCTTCATCCGGCGTGGTCCATATGTCATTGGCGAGATTACACTCATCTGACGTTACATTTCGGGGAGCAACCGAGCCGTCGGCTTGAATGGATTCACCATTCATCATCGACCCTGAGCAACCTGACGGTCCAGCCAGGCCCAGGGCATGGCCCAACTCGTGGGCAAGTTCATCTTTGAGGTTATCTTCGCTTCTTGTTTGCACACCGCAACAAAAAGTATCGTATTGGGTGAAAATGGTTATCTTTGCGCTTTGTAATTCACCATGGGCAATCTGGGAATCAATACGAGAATAACCTACACCGTCTTCTACTATGACCTCAATAGGGATGGCGCCGGATGTTGTTGAGATTCTGGTTGTATCTCCACAGGCATTCCAATAACCTCCGACCTCATTTAAGAATGAATCATTGAGATAAGCGCTTGTTAATTGTATGCCCATATTCTGGTTTTGGTGTGTCCTATAGCCCAGCATACTAGTATTGCATTGACCGAGAACATTACCGCTCCAAAGAGCAATGGAAATTAAAATCACCCTTATCATTGTATCTCTCTTTCCTCGTTCCTGCTTTGCGTTGCCAACCGGCGGGTCCGCTCAAGGAGCTGAGAAAAGGATTCAACACCTCTTAGATTCTCATCCAACAACATTTCCGGATGAATCAAGACCTTGCCCGATTCATCCTCCAGAAAAACCTTTTCTCCGGTCACATGGTAAAAAGTTTGATCAGTCTTATGTGGTGTGGTAACTGGAAAAACAAGCATCCTTTGACCAACAGTCGGTTCATATGGGAAGCCCGAATCCGCACAAAAGATGGTGTCTCCTACTTTGAAAGTCGCCTTGGGATAATTCAAATAGATCGTTCCACCTGGTATTGATTGGTCGGATTCTTTTATTTTATCTTGTATTTTTAATGTCAAGACACTGCTTGCCGTCCCCATGAAGAAGCCGTGGTCGATTCCCACAATCTCAGCTTGGAGGATCACAGGGGCTTTTCTTACCAGATCAATAAAGCTATTGGCGATGGGAATATGTGCATAACTCGTTGCAGTGTACATACCATTGCAGCCCGTTTCCAACTCATTGCTTTCCCGTTTTTTGGCCTCCCACTTTCGCCTCGTCTCGGCTGTACTCAAAATCTGATCTACAATGTGAGCAGGCAACATATCCAGGCTTTCTCTATTCAAATTAGTGCCGTTCGTGTTTTTGATGATTTCACTCACGGTGACCCAAATGACCCAGTCGTTCTGGTCTTTTACCGAGGATGGAGCCTCAGAAAGCTCCTGGCCTGATCCAGGCATTGAAATAACCGTCAAAATTAAAATTGTTCTCGTTAAAGCCTTATATGCATTAAATTTATTGCTGAGGTCATCAAGGGATAATCTCATTCCTATCATCCTTTTTGGCAAGTGCTAAATAATTTTATCATTACATGATTGAAGCGTTCAAGGTGCGAGGTACAAGCGACACGTTACCGGGGTGCTGACAAGCGGCCGAGAGAATTTTCAGGTTGTCCTGTGAATATCCGGCACCAAGCATATCCTTGCTCCAAAATACAGAAAGAAAGTCGGCGTATAAAACATAATGGGACAGTGCCGGACATTGAACCAATCAGGCGGCCGGGGCGACGGCACATTTTCCTCCGGTTTTCGAGGCGCGGCCCGGGCACCGGGTGCTTCCCGGGAGAATTGTGGTAGACGGCCGGGGCAACGGCACATTTTCCTCCGGTTTTTGAGGGGCGGCCCGGGCACCGCTTAGTTCGCGAGAGAATTTTGATAGGCGGCCGGGGCGACGGCACATTTCCCACCGGTTATTGAGGCGCGGCCCGGGCGCCGGGTACTTCGCGAGAGAATTAAAGTAGGCGGCCGGGGCGACGGCACATTTTCCTCCGGTTTTTGGGGCGTGGCCCGGGCGCCGGGTACTTCGCGAGAGAATTAAAGTAGGCGGCCGGGGCGACGGCACATTTTCCTCCGGTTTTTGAGGGGCGGCCCGGGCACCGGGTGCTTCGCGAGAGAATTTTGGTAAGCGAACGGGCAGGAACGGGGTTACCAGCCCATGGCTTTAAGGCGTCGTTTGAGGGCCGGGCATGACACCTTCAACTGCATGGCCATTGCCTCCGGGTCGCCGTTGAGCGCATTGTGGCAGGCCGTGATTTCTTCGCGGCTGAGGTCTGCCGCTGTGCGCAGGCCCGGTGTTTTTTTGATCAAGTCGTAGATCGATGTCCGCGAAATCCCTAATTGTTCGGCTGCCGACTTGGGGTCCCAGGAAGAGGCCTCCATGGCCCGGGTAAGCTCCTCGGCCGTTACCCGGGCAGGTTTCCGGCGAACGGGGGTTTGCCTGGCTTCTGCCTCGGCGCCGGGTTCGGAATCCGCGAAGGAGCGCAGATCCGAAGCGTCGCTGAGAACCAGTCCCGCCCCCTGGTCTGTAATGATCAACTTGCGAATGACGTTGCGAAACTGGCGAATATTGCCGGGCCAGTGGAAGCGCAGCATGTGTAGGACAGTGGGAGCGCGCAGCCAGGGGGCGTCGAAAGGGCTCCCGGCCGCGGGCAGATGGCAAATACCCATTTCTTTCAAGGTTTGCCGGGCGAAAGCGCGGAACAGGAGTCCCATATCTTCGCGCCGCTCACGCAGGGGAGGCAGGTGCATTTCATAGCCGTTCAGGCGATGCAGCAGGGGTTCGCGGAAGCGGCCCTCCGCGATCAGGGTTTCCAAACCGGCATCGGTAGCCGCCAGAACACGAACATCTACAGAAATGCCTCGGGGAGCGCCGACAGCCTGAACCTGACCGGTTTCCAACACGCGCAGTAAAGCGGTCTGTACCTCCGTGGAGGCCTCGCCGATCTCGTCCAGGAAAAGAGTGCCGCCATGGGCTTCTTGAAAGAAACCGGGCCGGTCTCGATCGGCGCCGGTGAAGGCGCCCTTGCGTACGCCGAAGAGTTCGGAAGGGGCCAGGTGGGGAGGAAGGGCGGCCATATTCACCGCCACAAAAGGTCGCCGGGCGCGAGCGCTGTGAGCATGTAGGGCACGGGCGGTAAGCTCTTTGCCCACGCCGGTTTCCCCGCGAATGAGCACGGGCATGTCCATGGCGGCCAGGCGTTGAATTTCCTGCCTGAGAAACCCAAGAGCCGCTCCGGCGCCCACCATGTCCATGGAGGGCAGGGATTGCAAGCCGGGCGGCGCCCCCGGATGCAGCCAGAGAACCGCCTGGCCCGAGAGTACCAAAGGCAGGCCTTGTTGCACTCGCTCGGGCGCCAGGACCATTTCTCTCTCCAGGAGTTGCCCGTCGATTTCGATCTTACTCTTGCATGCCCCTCTCAAGACCTGGACCTGGCCGGATGCGAGCATTTCCATGGTAAAAGGCGTGCGGCTGATGGACGGCAGAGCCAGAGGGGTACCGGCCGAACTACCGGGCTCGCCGAAAGCGGGTTCCGTTCGGGAGAGGGACAGTCTTTGCTCGGGATGAAGCCAGTTAAACGTTTCCCCGATGCGTTTCACGAAGGGGTGTGTCATCAGGGTCAGGGCCAATCCGCGCTTCTCAGGCGCGGCGGTCGATTCCGATCCCACAAAGGATCTGGTAGAAAGGTCCAAATAGGCCGCATGATCCTGGTTTTCCACCGTGAAACCCCCGTTCAGTGATAAATTATAGCCAATGGTCTCGGCACATTACTATTTCTTTCGGCAGGACAGGATCGGGGGGAAAATTGGAGGATTTTTGGAGTCGCCAGGTTGAAACCGCGATCCAGGCAGGCCTCATCGAGCCGGAGGAACGCCGGTCTTTGCATGCTCTTGCGGTCCGGCGCGGCTGTTCCCCAATGGAGTTGTTGTTGGAGCAGGGCATTCTTTCCCCCGAATCCCTGTCTCAGATTTTCCCCGAGGAAAACACGGCGGATTCGAAATGGGAATTGGAGATGACCACCCTTTCATCTACCACGCGGGGGGCCTCCCCCGCCCGAGAGAGTTCTTCCTGGCCTGACGATTGGGAGCGCTTCCAATACCAGGCCTTTTTGGGACAGGGCGGCATGGGCCGCGTGTTCCTGTGTTGGGACCCCAGGTTGCAACGCAAGGTGGCCGTCAAGCTCTATCAGGGCTCTGACCTCCGGGACGCCTCCCGCTTCCTACAGGAAGCTCGGGCTCAGGCACGGGTTGAGCACGATCGCGTCTGCAAGGTGTTCGAAGTCGGTGAAGTTCAGAAAACCGGCTATATAGCCATGCAGTATATTGACGGCCGTACTTTGGGAGAGTCGGCGGATTCCCTGCCGGTGCGCGAGATCGCTCGCCTGCTTTCGGAGGCGGCGCGAGGGTTGCACCAGGCCCATGTCATGGGATTGGTTCACTGTGATGTAAAACCGTCCAACATCATGATCGAAGAGGATGAAAGCGGTCGGGCCCAAGCGGTCGTCCTGGACTTCGGGTTGGCCTGGCGCCGTGTCAAGGGCGATCAAGAACTCGTAAGAGCGGGCACTCCGCCGTACATGGCGCCTGAACAGGCGCTGGGTCACGCCTTGGACCCTCGAACCGATGTGTACGGGTTGGCCGCCACCCTGTACTCTTGCCTGACCGGACGACCGCCGATCTTGGGCCGGAATTCCGGGGATATTCTGGACCGGATCCCCAGAGAGGAGCCGGAGACCCCGGCGGCTTTAGGCGTATCTGTGCCCCGGGACCTGGAGTGCATCCTGCAAAAAGGGCTGCGCAAGGACAGGGCCCGGCGCTATGTCTCCGCCGCCGCCATGGCGGATGACCTGGATGCCTTTGTCGCGGGTGAACTGGTGGCGGCCCGCGAGGGAAATGCCGCCTATCGGTTTGCCAAATTCGTGCGGCGCAACAAGGTGCTTTCCTCGGTCGGCGCTACGCTACTGCTGTTGTTGACCCTTTTTCTCATATCCACCCTGCGCATGAGGGAACAGGCTCGTCTGCGCCAGGACTTTGTGCGCACCATGGCCGAGCGAGGCGAGGAGATCGAGGCGCTGGTGCGCTATATGCACCTGACGCCGCTCCATGATATCCGCCCCGAACGGGCGCGGATCGAGCAGCGGATCGGCGAAATCGAGCGGGAGATTCAGACGGCGGGCGACCTGGCGGAGGGTGCGGGTCAGGCCGCCCTGGGCAGGGCCCGTCTCGCTCTGGGAGACTATGCCGCCGCTCGGGAGCATTTAGAGCATGCCCTGGCTTTAGATCCCGATCATGCCCGTAATGCCTATCGGCTGGCCCTGGCTTTGACCCGATTGTACCGGACGGAACTGGCCGGCCTGAATCTCATCGAACAGGAAGCCCTTAGAGCGAAAAAACGTAAGGAATTAGAGGCCGACTACTTACAGCCCGCGCTTGCCCTGCTGGAATCCGTTCCCGATCAGGGCACCGATCATCCGGTCTTCGTGAGGGCTTTGACCGCATTCCTCGCGGGGGACGGTGAACAGGCCCTGCAGTTGGCTTCCCTCAGCGATGCCAATTCCCCCTGGTTTTACGAACTCGCCCGGTTGCGGGGAGATATCCACTACAAGAGGCTTGTCGGCCCGCAAAAGAAAGACTCCCAAGCGCGCATGACGCATTTCCAAAAAGCCCTTCAAGCCTATGAGCGGGCCGTTCGAATAGGAAGCTCCGATCCCGAACTATACCTGGCGGTTGCCGAGCTTTACGAATCGGCCGTCGTCGATACCCTTTACAGTGGCGGAGATGTGGACAGCGCCTTCAACAAGGCTGTTGCGGCGGTAGACAAGGCTTTGACGGCCTTTCCCCAAATGCCCGAGGCCATGATGCGGAGATCCTATCTGTTTCAGATGTACGCGGGCGCCCAATTCAACCGGGGAAAAGACTTTGGGGCTCACCTGCGGGAGGCCGTACAACTGGCCGAAGAAGCGGCGAGGCTCAGTCCCGACAATACGGCCGTGGCACTTGCCCTTGCCCGGGCCTGGTGCCGAAGCGCCTACTTCAAGCGGGAACGCGGACAGAACCCGGATCTCGATTTGGAACGGGCCGTGGAAGCCCTGGCGGTGATTCCGAAGTCGGCTCGAGGTCATCGCTATTTCTTTAACCTCGGCTTGATGCACAAAATCAAAGCCGATCGCCTGGCCCAAAAAGGGGCCGACTGGTTGCCGCAACGTTTGCTTGCCGTAGCTGCCTGGGAAAAAGCGCTTAAAATCCAAATGGAGCCGGGGGTGTTGATGAACCTGGGCCAGGAGATGTACCGGATCGCATCGGGTCAACAGGGGCTTGAGCGTCAAGCCTCGCTTTTCGGGGTCGTCGACATTCTGGCGGATGTTCTGATCCAACAACCCCGGAACATGGTCGCCTACTATTACCTGGGTCAGTGCTTTAAGGACCTGGGTTACCTGACGATGCAGCGGGGCGAGGAACCGGAGGCGTATTTCGCCGAAGCGCTTTATCAATTTGAACGGGCGGCGGAAATCAACCCCAATGTGCCCAATTTTTATCAAGCTGCCGGCAGTGTCTGGTTTTATCGCGCTCAATTTGCCCTTCAATGCGGTCAACCCGCGCAAGCGTTTCTGGATGCGGGAGAAGCGGCCAACCGGAAGGCTTTGTCTCTGTATCCCCGGGACGCCTTCGCCTGGCAGGGCCTGGCCGCGATCGATGAGTGTCGCGCCCGGCTGTTGTTCGGTAAGGGGCAAAATATCGATGCCGCATTGGCCGGTGCGGACAAGGCAATTTCTGAAACGGAACGTTTGCTGCCGGATCTCCCCAATCTATATTTACTCAAGGCGCGCGTTGCCTGTCTGCGTGCGGCGGTTGCGGCAGAGAAAGGGCAGGATTCTCGTGGTTTTACTGCCTCGGCCTTAACCGCTGCAACAAAGACCTTGAGTTTCGACGAGCGGAATCCGGACTTTCTCTTATCGGTTGCCGAAGCCTGGTCATGGACTGCCTACGAGCCTCGCCTTACTCAGTCCGAGGCGGCAGAAGCACTTGACCGGGCGGAATGCGCTTTTATGGAAGTGGGGGCAATTGCCCCCGATCACGTCCCTTTCTTATTGGCTTTCGCACAGCATCGGCAGAGGTCTATTCGCCGGGGGCTTCATCACCAATCGGAAACGGCGCGGCAAGAGGGCGCCGATCTGGCTCGGCGGCTGTTGATGCTTCGTCCCGACCACCCCGAGGGTCGCCAACTGGCCGATTGGTTCCGAGACCTGCCGCTGTCACACTGACACCCGCCGGCGACGATCGCCTGGTTCCTCATCGTCGTCGTCCGGAGGAATGGCGAGGATGATCAGTTGGCCGCTGGCCAGTTCCACTTCTCCGTTTTCCCCGTCTGTCACCTTGATCCGATGGGTTCCCTTGGTCAGCCGGCTCGGGGTAGAGATCGGGGTACTGCTGTTGCCTTCCACCCTGGCCAATAGGGTTGTATGGTAGTAGAAATAGACGGTGTCGGCCGTATCGTTCCTGAGCGTGAGCAGGCTGTTCTCCACGGCGGCATTGACCACCTGGGTATGATTGACCTCCAGGGTCTGGTTGGGATAGAAAAAGAGTCCCGATTTTCCCGATTCCAAGGCAATCGTTAATTGAGGCCCGTTCACGATGTTACTGGTAGTGGTTCCACTGATGAAACCCGGGTCGTCGGGGTCGGCCACGTAGATTTGCCCCGTCGGATTGTTGTCCGAACTGATATCGGCCTCCAGACCATGGGCGCCGGTAGAAGCGTCGCCTACTGACGCTCTTTCATGGTTACCCGATTTCACCTTGACATCCTGATCCAGAAAGCGGAAGTGGACCGTCTCCGAATATTGGTTGGTGAATTTGATAGAGTTCCCCTGCCGGCACCCGTTGGCATAATTGCCGACCGTATTCAGGGGTCGGTAAGCGATTTTTCCCTCAGTTGTAAGAATGATGCTTAAATCTGTAGACATGACTGACTCCTTTCAATGGTTCTAGATTAAGGTGAAAACCGGTTGAACTTCAACGGATTCCGGCTTGAAAGCGGAAAATGCCCGGTGGGATTGAGGAAAAAGAAGCCCCTTGCGGGGCTTCCCTGAAGGACCCTCGTTTCTTCGATGCTCGGTCGCGGTTAAGTCGTCGGCGCCAGTTGCATGGTAGCGCTTGAAAAACCGGCCAATGACATCCGTGCGGCCCATTCCTCCATGGCGTCGGAGCCGCCGGCGACCCATCGCTTGTGCGACTCCTTTGCCACCGATGCTACCCGCTGCCAATCGGCGGCCACCCGGCTCAAGACATCAAAGACAAATGACCCCTCTTGCACCACCTGGTCGATTTGGTCGACCACCATCCTCATCTGCGCCAATTCGGCCGTGGCGGCATCGAGAGCGGCCCACTGATCTTCAAGTTGTTCAAGCAAGTCGATGCTTTCCCTGGTCAGCTTGATTTCGGTAATGACATCCTTGCCGATTTGCGTCACACCCTGGATCAAGGGTTTGATGGGCGGCTCTTCGGCGGCGATATCGATCGATACATCGACAACCGTGGCAATGAGGGTGGTCCCGGCTGATAGGATGGTTTGGTTGAACTTCTGTTGATCTTGATCGAAGGATTCGTTGAGTTGTTTCACGGTCTTGCTGATTTCCGCAACTTCCTTCTCGTCGGCATGCTTGATACTTTCGGCAATGGCCTTGAGATCGCCTAGAATGGGTTCGCCCTGAGCCAGCAGTTTGGCCAATTGATCCGTGCCGGCGATCACAATGGGCACAGGATTTCCCTCCTCGAAAAGAATGCCCTGAATACCCTCTTGGGTGGCGGCTTGCAGGTTGTAGAGTTGGTTGATTTCATCGGCTTGCGGGACAATCTGGGCATTGAGCAGGCCTTCGAAGTAGCTTTGCCAAATGGTTTGCTTCCATTCCCTGAAATCGTGGACGGTTTTCTCATTGTCGGGGTTGTCTGTAACGGCCTTGGGCAATTTGAGGGCCTGGGATGCCATCAGAAAATTGTTGACCGTGATCAAATTGTTGAGAATGTCTATAACAGGCAGTAAGCGGGTCATCTTCGTCCTCCTATTTTTTCTTGGTAGCGTCGGCTTGGGGGAATGGGGGCAGCCTGGTCCAGGCATTATTGCCGCTCAATAACCAGGCATTGCCCTGGGTATCCGTGTAGTAAACCTGGTCGGTATCGCCGGTGAAGCAGCTCGTAGCATTGGATTGAAGGGCTGTGGGGGAACCGTTGGGATTGGTTGATTCCAATGTCAAATCGGTGCTGACAACATACAGCTGCCCCGTCGTCAGGGGCGCTACATTGGCGATGGAACTGCCCAACTTGACCGGGGAACTGCCGGTTGAAGCATCGACGGCATACACATTCTGGTTCACATCGACCACGCCCAGGTAATTGCCGTTGCCCATGATGCGGGCGACTTTGGTTTGGGAGGTCTGAACCCAACCGCCGCTTTCGTATCGATAAACGGTCTGGCTGTTGTTGCTTGACACAAAGAGGCTTCCGCCCGCCACGGCCATTTGGGCGGCAGCATCGGAACCGGGCAACGCTGCCAATTGCTGCCAGGAATTATTCCCGTTGTACTGATAAACCTGACGGTTGGACACTTCCTGATTGATGGCATAGATGTTTGTACCGTCCGTGGTAACCGCGGCGACCGGGAAATCAGAAATGGTGGTCCAGGAATTGTCGGCAACATCGAACGTTTTGGCAAAATAAGTGGGCAGCACCGGATTGCCCGAGACCGCGGCGCCGTCGATGGGCGCGCCGTCGATACCTACTACGATCGATCCTACGGCCACAACGGAAAACGCCGTGTCGGGCAAGGTCGTCCAATTGGAATCGCCCTGGGTATAGGCGTAAATCTTACCTGCCTGACCCACCGCGTAGACTTGATTACCGGTCGGGGAAAAGGTGGTGGGATAGGTGAGGAGGAGGGAAGAAGGCCAGATATAGGCATTCATCTCGCTGAGAATGCCGGCTTGTTGGACCACCTCATTCCACTCGTTCAGGGCATCTTGGAGGTCATTGGCATCGAGGTCTGTGACAGCATCCCCTAAATCGGTGCTCAGGCTTCCCAGCAGCGCCTCCAATTGGGTGAGCTCTTGTTGGGCGGCCGTGTTCACGGAGGCAAAGCCCATCACCTGGTTGGTAAAGGCGGAAATCGATGCCGCGGCTGCTTGATCATCCTGTTGCCAGGCTTCATCGTTATTCAGTTTGGATTGGTCCGAGCTGATTTGGCCTTGGAGGGTAATCAAGTCAGACATGGCATAATAGCTACCGACGGCGCCCCCCGCCAACATCAACCATCCCAATGGATTCCATAAATTGGCAATGCCCACGAGACCCAAGCTGAGCGAGCCTAGGACGGCGGCCGCATCGCCGAGACGTTCCTTCTGATCAGAGGCGAGTTGGTTTTTCAGGTCCGAAATAGTCTGATTCAAGCTGTCGATTTCATCGGCATAAGCGGCAATCAGTTCGGCCAAAACCCCCGTGGTGGCGGCACTGTGCAGACCCTGGGCGCCCTCGGACAACTGACTCCCAAGGGTGGACATAGATGTATTGAGCGAATCGATTGATGTTTGCTGAGCACCGATCAAGGTAACCAGGTTTTCCATAATCGATTGATAACTTGAGGAAGTAGGGTCCAGGTTCTCCAGCTCCACAAAATCTTCCTGAACCGCGGTATTGAGGCTGATGAGCAGGTTCGGAACCGATACCAGTTGGGAAAAAATGCTGGGCTCCTCAGTGGCAGGGTTGGTATTGATCCAAAGATCGGCTTGACCTTGGAACTTGGCGAATAGTTGCTGGAACTCATCATATGCCTGCTGAAGCTGCTGGTTGGTGATGCCGGGTCCCGGGGTCGAGCCTTGGAAGGTCACCGTGGGTAATACGGCGCCCGTCAGGGAATAGACATAACTGGAAACAGCCGCAATACTGAGCACCGACACGGAAGTTTCGGCGGCCAGTTTCAAAGCCACCTTGCCGAGTGCTGTTTTGGGAGCCAGGGCCGCCAGTTTGGGGAAGGCTTCGGAAAACGAGATTTGAGTGTTCGGCCCTATGTGAATGGGCCGATCGGGGAATTGATAGGTCGTCGGCTTTTTTGCCACGCGCGTGGAAGTCATGTTTTTCTCCTTCTTTGATGGGGGTGCTGACGACGCACAGGCCGCCGGCGTCGTTTCTGTTTCGTTGCATGAGGGGGATTGTCCAATGTAGGCAACAACATCGGTGGTGGATGGTCATGGTGCGCCGCAGGTCTCGATCCTCAGCAACGTACTGAGGGAAAAGCTAGAACCCTGACGCCGGTTGTGTTCTTGGAAACTAGGGCAGCGGCGGTAATTGGGTCCAGGTATTGGAACCGAGGTCATCCAGCCGCCAAATTGCGCCCAGGTTGTCCGTGTAGTACACCTGGTCGCTGTCGCCGGCAAAACAACTCACGGCATTGTCCTGCATGTTGATGGGCGCCATGTTCGGGCGCAACCACTGTAGCGTTAAATCGCTGGTTACGACGAACTGGGAGCCGTCCGTCAGCGGCGCTGCCATGATGCCCGAACTGCCCATTTGTTGCTTTCCGGTCATACCGACACCGTACGTAAAGGAGTACACGGTTCCGTCTGTACCGATGGCAGACAGCACAGACCCATTTGCAGAGATACGTGCAAATTTTTGATCGGAAACCGGGATCCAGTTACCCGACACGTGCAGGTAGATGGACTGGGAAAGATTGGAGAGTGCAAATACGGCTTCCTCCGCAACGGCCAATTGGTCGGCCACGTCCCCATCCGGCAGAGGGGGAAATGCCGTCCAGGTCTCATGGGTCCGGTCGTAACCGTAAACGCCGCGATCCTCATCCTGCCGGATGCACGCGATGATCAAACCATCCGTGGCTACCGCGGCGACAGGAAACGTCGAGATCACGGCCCAACTCTGTTTTTTCACCTCATAGAGTTGGGCGAAAAAGGTCGGGTCGGGCGACGGGCCGGCGTTCGGCGCATTCACAACGGGAGCCCCTGCGATGCCCACCACAAAAGCGTGCGCGGCCGCGGCCGAAAACGTGGTGCCGGGAAGTTTGGTCCAACCAGTGTCTCCTTCCGTAAAGGTGTAGATGTCGCCGGCCTGGTTCACGACGTAGACCTGCCTTCCAGTTGCACTGAAAACCGTAGGATTGGACAACGCGGGGAAGCCCGGCCAGGTATAAACGCTCAGGTCGCTCAAAAAGGCTGCTGCCTGGATGATGTCGTTCCACTCGGCCAGGCCGCCTGATAACGCGCCCCCATTGAGGTCGGCAATTGCCTCGGCGAGATCATCGCCCAAGGTTTGAAATAAGACCTCCAATGTGGTCAGTTCTTGTTGTGCTGCTGTATTGAGGGAAGCAAAGCCGGCGGCCTGGTGGGCTAATGTTGCAACGGATGCAGCGGCTGTCGCATCGGAGTCTTGCCATGCTCTATTCTGTTTTATCTCGGAATGGAGGTCGGCGATTCGGCCCTGTAGGGTCGCCACATCTATCGTTGAGATCGCGGTGCCGATGGTACCCGCGCCGATCATTACCCACCCTACCGGGTTCCAGATATTGGCCAACCCAATCAAACCAAGCGTCACAGCCTCGCGGGCTTCCAAACGGCCGGTCTCTACCGCCGACTCGTCCGCGTCTATTTTTACCCGGGCTTTTCGGATGCTTTCCTGGAGAGATGTGATTTCCTCTTGATAGACGTTGATCAGCCGTACCAACGTCCCTGTCGTGGCGTCGGCTACCAATGCTTCGGTACCCGATGCCAATTCACTGCCCAGGGTAGACATGGCCGAAATCAGTTCCCCGACAGGGGGGTTCAGAGCACCGATTTCAGTGGTTACGTCTTCTAAGATTTCGTCATAACTCTGGGAGCCTGGTACGAGATTTGCCAGTTGGACGATCGCTGATTGAACCTGTTCATTGATTTCGGTGATGTTGGCCATGACCGAAGTCAGTTGGGTAAGGACCGCGGGTTCCTGATCGGGCCCGTCCTTGTTCCAAAGTGCGGCCTGATTTTTGACATACTGGTATTGCCCCAGAAAAAGATCATAGGCATCTTGGAGCTCTTGATTGGTCAACCCGTCCGGCGGCGTTCCTTGAAAGGTCAACGTGGGTAATGCAGCATTGCCGATGGCATTGACATAACTGGAAACGGCCGAGATGCTGATCACCGAAACGGCGGTTTCGGCTCCAAGCTTAAGCGCCGTTTGGCCCAGCCGGGTTTTTGGAGCTTTCGCCGCCAGTTTGGGGAAAGCCTCGGAAAACATGATCCGGCGGTCGGGGCCGATGCGTATCGGCCGATCCGGGAATCGATCGGCCTTAACGGACGCTGTTGCTTGTATTGCGGTCATGTCATCCTCCCTGGCGGCCATTTTTCAACGCATCTAAAAGCGTTGAAACGCCTGCCCCTTTGCGACCTGCCGATGAAAAGGGCAAGAGGCATACCAGGAGAACGATATTTTCGTAGAGGTATCTAAATTGTTTGAAGAATTAAGTTTAAGTACAGGATAGAAAAAGGGAGCAGGCCGGACCCCAACGCGTTCGACCAGTTGAAAACCGTTTTCGACCGGTCGAAAATCATGCCGCTATGCGGCTGTGTTCAAAATCACGCCTCGCCCGCCGGGCTTACGGGGAGATGTCTGTCCATTCGGTGCAACTGTCGCCAACGCCGCTCTCGACTCCACGCAAAGATCGCGACCAAAATACCGAAGCCCACTATACCCAGATTGAACAGAAGCGTCACCGTCAACTGATAAATCTTTCGTTCATAGAGGGACCGGCCTGGCTCTGCCGGGTCGTAGAAGATGCTGATGGGATCCCCGGTTTTCAGGGGCTCGTCCCCAAGCGCCGGATAGTATTGGAGCCTGCCCCTGAAGCCGGTATACTCTTTTCCGTCCACTTCATAGCGATAGCTGAAATCCTGGTAGTCGCGGTCCACCTGGCGTTGTTGCTGGAAACTTCGCTTGGAATAGGTTCGCACCTCGGTGATCGTCGCTTGGGTGGAAGACCAAAACAGCGACTGTAAGGAGGTCTTGAGCCTCGCCGATTTTCCCAAGAGCACATAACCCGGAAAGCCGCAACACAGCAGGGCCAGGGCCATGGTACCCAGAAACCTTCTCCACCTGGCGGGCCGATCCAGGGTCAGGTATTCCTTGACTTCGCGAAAGCTCGGGTCTTGCGAGGGTTTTGCCGGCAAGTCCCCTTCCTCACCCAAGTCACGCATCATTTGTTGGACAACCTTCCACGCGGTTTCCAGGTCCGCACCACCGGCGCGGTGATAGAGCAAAAGGGCTCGGGCCTTGTCGTTCGAGCCAAGGGCATCGATCATCTTGTCAGCCAGGTCCGGGGGAACTTGATCTACCATAAACGCCTCGTCTTCCCCTATTGTATAAAAAACGGTCATCTTTCCCCAAATACGGGTGCTTGCCATGTGCATACGCCGCTTGGACAGGAAATTGTCCTTGTGGATGAAGCACATGAATCCGGCCTGAGAAATCCGTGTCTACTTATGGAAATGCGTCACAAAATATAATTTGTTGTATATAATAATTAGTTGCCATCTAAAGAATAAACTTTCTTTCCGTAAAAGTTTCTGGCTTTGAAGCTTTTGGCGATTCAGAAAAACGTTTTTAAAGGATGGACTCAAGTCAGAATATGTTCAAAAAGGAGTGGTTATGACTATCAGGAGTTCTCTGAAAGGGTTGAGAAAGGTATTACCGGGTCTCATGATCCTGGGGTTGGCAAGCTTGCCGTCCGTCACTTGGGCCGGCGACGGATTCTCTGAGGAGAGTATTGCCGGCACATGGGCCTTTTCGGCTGACGGGTCGGTTCTGCCGCCTGCCTTTCCTACGATCACGCCCATCGCCTTGATCGGTGTTGCCACCTTCGAGGAAGACGGAAGTTGCTCGTTAAAAGATATTCTGAACATAGGCGGAACGAAAACTGTCGTGACTTCACTGACCTGCAACTTTACCGTGGACGCGGACGGCACCGGTTCGATCGTGGCTGATTCCGGCGGTAATTTTGGCCCCGATACCCTCTCCATCGTCATCGTCGATAACGATGAGATCCTCGTGCTCCGAACGGATTTTATCGTTGCGAGCGGCTCTTTCAAGAGGAGGGCCGACACTAATGAAGACGATGATGATGACTGAAGACCCACGCTGAACCGGGCAACCCGTCGATCAATCCTCAGCCAACTGCCGCATCTCGCCCGCGGATGGTCGGAGAACGGCGACCCGCGGGCGTCCATTGTGGGGACCAGGTGTGGTCATGGGCGCGTGCCGCAAAGGAACCAGGGTAGGCAAAGGGTTCCGACCCTCGGCGCCTTTGCGGCTTTTCGAACGGTTTAGTGAACTCGGATCATGAACACTAGCCGCAGAAATAGGGATGGGTGCAGTAGGCGCCGGTACAAGCGAAGCACTCGGTTTCACAGGTGTAGGCAGAGGGGCATGCCCGTCCGCCCGACCCGCCCCGCAAGGCGTCCTTCTGGGCCTCGGCATTGGTGACGAAGCTGGTGATCTTGATGTCATCGAGTTTAATCTTTTTATTCATTTCTGCTCCTTATTGAGTTTCAGGACTAGATAGCCTATAGCCATTTGAAGAAGCTTCATTAAAAAACGAAAAGCTCAATCGGGTCAAGCGCGAACTGCGCTTGTGTATCACACCCCACCGATCCGGCAGGGTCTCTTGGAGCGCCGGATCGGTTGGGGAAAATTTGTTTTGATCGCTTCGAACCCTGGTTTCGGAGAGGCAGATCCGATTTGACCGATTGGAACCGGCGTTTTATCGGGCAGATTTTTGTTCCCAAACTACTCGGCCGACCTCGCCCTGCCGTTTGCGGCGTTCCTCCTCATTTCAAAACCTGATCGAAGCATAAAAAGGGAGCTAAAGACGGTATGAGAGCACTCCGCGCTCTTGAGAATTTTTCGCGACAGCCTACACTTTTGGAAATTCTTGACTAGAGGAAATAGTTGCATCACCGTGATAGGTGTGCTAGCTTATAAATGCTAGGCCAAATTGTCAATTTGCTGTTAAGAGGCAATCGTCGTATTGTCTCTTGGTCCGACCTCCATAGTAGTTCCTTGAAGTGAAGGGAACTCTTATATGTATTGTCGTCCGTCGTGAATACGGCACAAGCTCAGCATTGCAGTTCAAGTTGTATCTTGAAACGCACTCACGGGCTTGGTTCGCGGCATCCGGCACCGGGTGGCCGTCCGGCCGAGCAACATGCGCACCCATCTCTACAATGTAAAAAATCTCGTAACCCGATCCGGGCTTGAGGGTCAAACATGGTGCCTTTTGCCCGGGCTGGGTATCTTCGATAGACAGGGGGAGAAATTAATCATGAGAAGAAACCTATCCCATTTTCCATCCCGGATCAGGTCCCTGGTCCGCGTCTCGTTCGCACTTGTATTTGTCCTTACGGCTCTGTGGGGTCCGGCGGCGGTCGCCTGGAGCGGCGGCTGGCTCGAGAACCAATTCACTCTCTTCGAGAGCGGCCAGGTACGTCCGTTGGCCCTCTCCGAGGACGGCAAATACCTTTACGCGGTCAATACCCCGGACAATCGCCTCGAAATCTTTCGTGTCAAGAATTCCAACGACAAACCCTTGAAGTTCGTCGGCTCCGTCCAGGTCGGGCTCGAGCCGGTGGCGGTCGCCTCGGCAGACGACGATCAGGTCTGGGTCGTCAACCACCTCTCCGACAGCGTGTCGATAGTGGACGTGTCGAATCCCAAGAAGGCCCGTGTCGTGCGCACGCTCCAGGTGGGTGACGAGCCCCGCGATATCGTCTTCGCCGGCGAGGATCGCGAGCGCGCCTTTATCACCACCGCCCATCGCGGCCAGAACCATCCCCAGGACCCGCAGCTCACCACTCCGGGCGTGGGCCGGGCCGATGTTTGGGTGTTCGACAGTGACGAACTGGATGACCTTGGGGATGACGATGATGACGATCAGGGCGGCGGGCCGCTGACCATCGTGACCCTCTTTACCGACACGCCGCGCGCCCTGGCCGTCAGTCCGGACGGCAAGACGGTCTACGCGGCGGGCTTCATGACCGGGAACCAGACCACGATCATCCACGACACCCTGGTCACCAACGGGGGCGAGAACGCTCCGGACGGCTTCGGCTCACCGGCGCCTACAACAAACTTCCAGGGTATCCCGGCGCCGGAATCGGGCCTCATTGTCAAATACGACGGCGAAGAGTGGGTCGGACCGGCCGGGCGCGCGTGGAGTGACAAGGTGCGCTTCAACCTGCCTGACTACGACGTCTTCGCCATCGACGCCGACGCCGATCCCCCGGTCCAGGTCGCGGGCCCGGGCAGCGCCTTCGCGCAAGTGGGCACCGTGCTGTTCAACATGGCGGTCAATCCGGTCAACGGCAAGATCTACGTCTCCAACACCGAGGCCCGCAACGAGGTGCGCTTCGAAGGTCCGGGAATCTTCGGCGGCACTACGGTCCTCGGCCGCAACCACCTGAACCGGATTACGGTGCTCGACGGAACCGACGTCCTGCCGCGAATGCTCAACAAGCATATCGATTTCTCCACCTGCTGCGCCCCGCTGCCCAACAGCGAAAACGACCGCAGCCTGGCCCAGCCGACGGGCATGGAGGTGAGCGCCGACGGTAAGACGCTCTACGTGGCGGCCTTCGGCTCCGGCAAGGTGGGCATCTTCGCGACCTCGAAGCTCGAGGACGACAGTTTCGTGCCCGACGACAACAACCACGTTGAGCTGACCGGCGGCGGTCCGACCGGCCTGGTGCTCGACGAAGCGCGCGGCCGTCTCTACGTGATGACCCGTTTCGATAACGGCATCTCGGTGGTCGATACCGCCGGGCGCACCGAGACCGCCCACCTCACCCTGTTCAACCCCGAGCCGGCCGATGTTGTCGAAGGGCGTCCCTTCCTCTACGACGCACGCCTGACGTCGAGCCGAGGCAACTCCTCGTGCGCAAGCTGTCACGTCTTCGGCGATCTCGACGGCCTGGCGTGGGATCTCGGCGACCCGGACGCTACGATACTGCCCTTCACGGGCCCTTTCATCTTCCCGACCCCGCCGTCGCCGTTAGCTAATTTCCATCCGATGAAGGGTCCGATGACCACCCAGAGCTTGCGCGGCATGGACAACCACGGTCCGATGCACTGGCGCGGCGACCGCAACGGCGCCAATGATGTCGCGTCAAGCTTCCAGCCGGATACCGGTCTCTTCGACGAACAGGCGGCTTTCGAGAAGTTCAATGTCGCCTTCCCGGGCCTGGTGGGCCTGGACCAGGAGATACCGGAGGACGACATGGCGGCGTTCGGCCGTTTCGTCCTGCAGATCGTCTATCCCCCCAATCCGCTGCGTAATCTGGACAACTCCCTGACGCCGAGCCAGGCGCGGGGTCGTGACCACTACTTCCTCCTAGGTACCGTACAGGGCGGCAACGGATGCAACAACTGTCACGTGCTGGATCCCGGCGGCAACGCCGAGTTCGGCGTGGAGCGGCCCGGCTTCTTCGGCAGCAACGGCTTGGGGCTCGTCGAGGGTACCGACTTCCCGCCCTTTCCCGGCGACCTCCAGCATTTCAAGATTCCCCATGCGCGCAACCTCTATCAGAAGGTGGGGATGTTCGGCCTCCCCCGCACGCCCGACGTGGTGCCCCACACCGATCCGGCGCATCAGGGCGACCAGATCCGGGGCTTCGGTTTCACGCACGACGGAAGCTTCGACACCCTCTTCCGTTTCATGCTCATCACCAGCTTCTCGAACGTTGCCCCGGCCACCCCCCTGGGCTTTCCTTTCGGCCCGGAGGGTGATCCGTTGCGCCGGGACGTGGAGCAGTTCCTGCTCGCGTTCGACAGCAACCTGGCCCCGATCGTCGGTCAGCAGCTCACCATCGGCGAGTCCCCCGACGCGGCGGCCATGCAGCGCCTGAACCTGATGACGGCGCGCGCTTCGACGACCTCGCCGGAATGCGAAGTGGTGGTGACGACGCGCCGCGGAGCGCTCGAGCGACGTTTCCTCTTCATACCCGGTAGCGCCGCGTGGTTGCCGAACGAGAACGGCGCGACGCCCTTGTCCACCCAGGCATTACTCGATCTGGCGGATCGCGCCGAATTGACCTTTACCTGCGTTCCGCCGGGTTCGGGCTATCGCATGGGCCTCGACGCGGATCTCGACGGCTGTTTCGACCTGACCGAAATGGACGCCGGAACCGATCCGCGCAACCCCGCCGCCGGTCCCTCGCCGTGCCAATGAGCCGGCAGGCGCGGCTCCGCGCTGCCTGTTAACATCTAACTCATAACAATGAGCGGCTGTTTCAGCATCTTGAGAACTGAAACAGCCGCTTTTTTCGGTATTTGCTTTTTACAGGACCACCTTACTCGAGGCGGTCCAAATCATTTGATCATGAGATAAACGTGCATGGAGAGGGCGCCGGGAACGGCCGCTTCTCCACGGGCCGGCAATTCTTGGAATCAGCTGACACCTTTGACCTGGCTCCCGAAAAATACTTTTTTGCCTGACTCATAAACTTTATACCAATTGCGATATTTAACATTCACCGTGCCGCCGTGTGCACCGTGCCTCCTGATGGCATCTTCCCATTGGCCGTTGACGATGGTGCCGTGATAGCTCCATTTGATGTCCGTTCCGTCTGATAACTTGAAGCCGCGATTATCGATGCCAGTGAGCGTGCCTGAGCCCGTATGGTCCGTATATTCCCATTTATAACTCTCTTCTGCATGAACTACGGCGACGGTTGACACGGAACAAAAGACCAGAAGACAAAGTACGTTTTTCATTTTTTCCTCCAAGGGGATTTGAATAATTATTGGAGCCGCTTTGCGCGTGCTCTTTCCCAATGGCGAACCTGCCGGGATTTTGTTACAGGAAAATTCAAAAAAAATTTGCTGCCTGCAAACGAGTCTTGGGAAGCGGCTTTGAGAAAATCGATTCCGCGCGCTAGTCTCCCGGCCCGTCCGGATGATAAAAATGGGGGAGAGTACAGGGTATTGGGGTATAATCCCGTCAGAATCTTTAGCCCGCGGGCAGTTGCAATGTTGCATTTGGGTAGCGGATAGTCGGAGACTGGTACATGGACCCTTCCCGGGCCGCAATTGCACCATCACCGATATGCCGCGAGAAAACGTCACAACCATACCTCGGGTGGAAGAGGCAGAGAGAAAATTTAACTTAGGAGGACTCTAATGAAGGTTAAAACCGCACTCAAGGCCGGGCCGAGCGTCAGACACGAAGATTGATCAAGGAGGAATCAAATGAAGGTTAAAACCGCACTCAAGGCCGGGCCGTCGTTTAAAAACTGGCCCTGAGGAGGACTCGCATGAGGGTTAAAACCGCCCTAAAGGCCGGACCGGCATATAAGCACGAAGATTGATTGAGGAGGACTCGCATGAAAATCAAAACCGCGCTCAAAGCCGGACCGTCCCTCAAGAACCTACCTTGACAGAGATGGGACCCCTCCGGTTTCCACGCCGTTCCTCGGAGATGACCCGGAAGGAAACCTGATCCGCCTGGCTGAACCCAGCCAAGCAGCAGGTTTTCCCGCTACCTGAATTCGCCCGGCACATGAGTCTGACGTGACCAACCCGTCGGCCGTCCGAAACCGTGATGTCATTCAGTTGTCGCGTGAGAAAACCGCGGTACTGAAATCTCGTTGTCATTGGTTGTGCCTGAAAAAAGGGTGTCAAAGTTTCAAGCCTGATTCCTGGACCCGGAAAAGTCGGGAGCAAAGAATCAGTCCTCATTCTTCGACCCGGAAAAGTCGGGAGCAAAGAATGAGAACTATTTCTTTGCGCACCGAAAAGTAATGTGAAAGAAATCAGTTGTAGGTCCTTGACCCGGAAAAGTCAGGAGCAAAGAATGAGAACCGATTCTTTGCGCCCCGACTTTTGGAATCGAGGAATCAGGACTGATTTTGCGTCTCTCGACACGCCGAATCGAGAAAACTGTGCTGAATCCTCGATCCCCGGCGGCGACTCTCAATGATCAAGGCAGTCATATGAGGCGCTCCTCTTCAAAAACATCGTGTCCGGGTGCTTTTGGTTGTGAAGTGCGATTTCCGCTTGTTTATGGGCCGAGGTGTCGAGATACATAACCCTTCGGCCGGCCCAAACCACAACCGGGGAGCAGAAAAACCTTGAAGCATCGGTTGATCGAGGACAACCGGTAACTGCTGATCCGTGCCGGTCATCGACGCTACGCACCGGGTGTTGCGGTCTTCACGGGCCTTCGGTAGCTTGTGTCACGCGATTGCCCGTAACACCGGAATACCTGGAGGCGTTGCTTCGTATATAATAGGGACCGAGGATAGTTCAGCAGGAGTTCGCTTTCATGATTACAATTTTAGCTTTCGCACTGATGGTAGACGGTGACCTGTTTCACAGGGGGTCTTTCAAAGAGGTGAAGAACAAGGCCCGCGAGGACAAGAAACTGATCATGGTCGATGTTTACACCACCTGGTGCGGCCCCTGTAAGTTGATGGATCGGACCACCTTCAGAGATAAAAAGGTCGTCGGCTTACTGAATTCCAAGTTCGTACCCTTCAAAATCGACGCCGAGAAGGGTGAAGGTATCGAGATTGCCAAAAAGTACAAGGTGGCGGGTTATCCCTGTATGCTGATCTTGGACGAGAAGGGCAATCTCATCGACAAACATCTGGGCTATATGCCCGCGTCCAACTTCCTGGATTGGCTGAAGAAAAACAGTTAGCCCGTTTGCGGTTGCAACCCGGAGATTTTGTTCAGCAGTTCGTCGGCCGGAAAGGGTTTCAGCAGGAGGGCGTTGGCGCCGGACTGCATCATTTGGTTCAGCTCCTTCCGGTCGCGGCTGGACGTAATGAACATGGTCCTGGTGGGCACGCGCTTGCGTTTGCGCGCTTCCGCCAGGAACTCGATGCCGTTGAGGCCGGGCATGGCGTAGTCCAGGATCAGGAGATCGAACTGGCGACGCGCCAAAGCCAGGAGCCCGCGTGCCGGAGCCGACTCGCATACTACCTCGAAGCCGGCGCCTTCCAGTACGCGTTGCATGGCGTTGGCAAATAATTGCGAATCGTCCACCAGCAGGATCTTGCGAATCCGGCCGAGTTCCTTCCGTTCTTCCGACTCGGGGGGCCCGGCAGCGACCGGGGCTTCACTCGGCGTCGGCTTGGACGGTGTTTCCGGCGTGGACGGAGGGGTAGCCGCTTTCGGCGGGGAACCGTTCGCCACCACGCCGCCTGAAGCGGGCTTTTCCGGGATGACTTTCGCCTTGGGTTTCTCATTCGATTTCGGTAAATCTACCGTGCGGTCTTCAGGCATAAGCTTGGAAATCTTTTGGATCAGCGAGATATCGCCGATCTTGGCAAGCAGTTGTTTGAGGAAGGACAACTGTGACGGGGCATCCAGGTTGGCCTTCACGTATTCCAACACCAGGCTGTGCAGGCGTTCCGCCTGGTCGGGTTCCGCCTCGGGCATTTCGGGTTTGAAGACCAGGTTGAAGTGACGGAAGGCCCGGCCGCGATCCGGATTGCCTTCCAACTTGTCAAGCAGGGCGCCCAGTTTGTGCTTGGGCTTGTCGACTTTTTCTTCCTCGGATTTCCCGGTTTCCAACGTGGCCTGAATCTTCTCTCGCAACTTGTCGATGCGCTCCCGTTCCTCGTCCGAACGAAGGTCCGAGTGCTTACCGCGCGCCAGTTTAAGCAGCTTCACCCAGGGCTCGGCCGACTTGAAGTTTTGCGGGGGAACGCGTTCCAGGGCGTCCAGGGCGCCCAGGCGCACGGTATCTTGCGGCGCGTTCAAGACCTCGGTCCAGAATGACGGCGGCTCGCTCAGGTCGGGCGGCAGAGTCTCCTGCCGCACCAGCAACTCCATCAGCATCTCCAGCATTTCCACGCGGGGACGCGGCTGGTACTGCAAGATGGAAGCGACAATCATGGCGAAGCGGCGCTTCTCGGTAGACAGAAGCAGCGTATTCATGGCGGCGCGGCGCAGGCTGTAGGGATGGGTAATCGACAGGAAGGACATGACGGGGGCCGCATGCCGATCGCGCTCGAAGGTGCCCAGGGCAATGACCACTTTTTCCAACAGGTTATTGGAAATCTTATAGCTCAACTGGTCCAGCAACAATTTGTAGCCGGCTTCCAGATGAAGCGAGGCGATCATGTCCACCGTGTCGGCGCGTATATCGTTGCTTTTGTGGGTCATCAGTAAGGGCAAGACGAATTCCACGCCGCCGCAAAGGGCCAGCAGTTCCTGGGCCGTTTTGCGCACCTCGATGTCGCACGGATTGAGAATCAGGTCCAAGATTTGTGAAGGTACCTCGTCAAAATCGTATTCCTTCAAGACTTCCAGGACCTTTTTCAACAGCGGCACCGGCTTTTTGGGGTTCAGCAGCTCCAGCAGGAGTTCCCGACCCTCCTCGCCGCGATAGGTGGTCAGGAAGGCCACGGTCAAGTGATCGCGCAGTGCTTCGTCATCGGGTAACTGCGCCACGAATCGAGGCAGCAGGTTGGGCACTTCTTCTCGACGCCCCACCTTGCCCATGGCCACGCAGAGGGTTTCGGCCAGGGTGTGCTGCTCCTGATCGAAGGTTTCCAGGGCGTTGTCCAAACGGGTTCGGGTTCGCTCATCACGATCCTTATTGAGTAGAATGCCGCGCAGAAACTGGCTCGCCTCGTCCCAGAATTCGTTATCGGGAACCTTGAAACCCTCCTGTGCCCACACCAGGGTGCTCCACACCTTCTCCTGGCGGATTTCCGGGAGTAGTTTCTCCGCCTCGCCCTCGGGCCAACCGGCGGCCTTGCTCAGGAACTCCAAATATTGGGTCAGGCTGTCCGCACCCAGGTTGACGGGACTGGTGAGGAATTTGTAGAAGGCCCGGCAACGCTCGATTTCGTCGAAAACCCGGGGCAGCAGGCGGAACATGGAGGCCATGGCGGCGCGGTTGCCGATTATGCCCAGAATCTCTACGCCGCGCAAGCGGTGCAAATAGCGGGACTCGGCGATGATCTGGGTGAGAAAGGGCTGGTAACTGGGATGCGGCTGCGTGGTCATCTGCTCGCGCGCGGTGTCCAAGCGACCGGGGTCCTTCAAGCCGTTCTTGAATAACCAGATCGCGTAATACTCTTTAAAGCGGGACTTCAGGATGGACGAAGTCTTGCGCCAGACGGGCTCCAACTGCGGGCGAATCTCTTCCTGCAGTGACAGCAAGGCATCCAGGGCCGACTGGTGTTCGAAGTTACCGTAGAGGAAGAGTACCGATTTAGCGTGGATAAGATTGGGTTCCTGACGAATGGTTTCGATAAAAAGCGGGATCAGATCCTCACCGCCGTCCTCGACCAACGTCTCCAGGAGCTTCTGGCGCAGGGCGCCGTTCATTTTTCCAAGTAAATCGCCGAAGACTACCACCGCTTCAGCACGGTTTTCGGTAAGCGTCTCGAACACAAGGTCGCGGATGTTCTGGTCACTCGCCTGCTCTTGATACTGTTTCAGTTGAGCAAGAAGCGCATCCGGTCTCATGTTGCGAATCTCATTGAACCATACCCTCGATATAGGACATCAATGTAGTGAGTGCCATCCCGTCGCCGTCGACGAACTCGATGCCCAGACGGGTCACCCCCCGTTCCCTTATTACGTGTGCAACCCGCGCTTTGATTCCTACCATCGCGGGTCGGTTGGGGAACTGAAAGGCCAAATCGAGCTGTTGATTGACCCTGAAAGTGCCTTGCACCATACAAAGCGCCCCGCCCATGCCCAGGTTGAGGATTTCCGCGTGTTGATAATCATCATCACCGGACAGGTGACGCAGCCAAATGGAAAGATCAACCGGGTGCCGTTGGAAACGGCGCTTGTCAGATGGTGGCATAAGACATCCTGCAAACAACGAAATGTAGGATCATCTTAACCGATCCATAGCTCTAATTTACAGGGAAAAAATGCAAAGCGCGAGGATTTTACAGTCGGTCGGGCAGAACCGGCCCGTGCGACAATCCCGGACAAACGCTATTTTGTCGTGAATTTAAAATGGATGGTCACGAAGATAGCGCGCCAATGCCGGAGCGAAATAGGTAAGGATCATGTCGGCGCCCGCGCGCTTGATGGCCAGGGTGCTTTCTATCATGGCGCGTTCCTTGTCCAACCAACCCTTCTCGGCGGCGGCCATAATTTGACCGTACTCGCCGCTTACATGGTAGGCGGCCAGAGGGACATCCAAGTGTTCGCGAACCTTGTAGATGATGTCCAGGTAGGCCAGCGCGGGTTTCACCATCACCACGTCCGCGCCCTCTTCCACATCCATCAAGATTTCCTTGACGGCCTCGTTGCTGTTGGCCGGGTCCATCTGGTAGGTCTTTTTGTCGCCGCGACGCGGAGCGGAATCCAGGGCGCCGCGGAAGGGGCCGTAGAAGCAGGAGGCATACTTGGCGGAATAGGACATAATGGCGGTTTGCTCGAAGCCGGCTTCATCCAAGGCGTCGCGGATAGCGCCCACGCGGCCGTCCATCATGTCGGACGGGGAAACCATATCGACACCGGCGCGCGCGTGGGAGACGGCCATTTTGCACAGCACTTCCACGGTTTCGTCGTTGACGATTTCATCACCGACCACAATGCCGTCGTGGCCCGTGGTGGTATAGGGGTCGAGGGCGATATCGGTTTGCACGTAGATATCGGGAACCTCTTTCTTCAAAGCGCGCACGGCCCGCTGGATGAGTCCTTCATCATTATAAGAGGAGGTGCCCTTGAGGTCCTTATCCTCGCAATAGCCGAACAGGTTGACCGCGGGAATGCCCAGCGAGGCCAGGGTCTCGCACTCACGCACCAGCATGTCTATCGAAACATGATAGTTATCGGGCATGGTGCTGATTTCGCGTTTCACCCCGGAGCCCTCGACCACGAACATGGGATAGATCAAATCGCGAACGGACAGGCCGGTCTCGCGAACCAGGCCGCGAATGGCGTCATTGCGGCGCGTACGACGATAACGGTGGGTAAGTTCCATGAGTTCTCCTTAGATGAGCGAACGGTTCCGGACGGCATATTCTAAAACGGCGACCGGTCAGGGTGTGCAGAACTCGCGCACCCATTGGCCCAGTTTCTTGAGCGGTTCCTCGATTTGCCATTTGGCGGGATCGCGGGGACCGACCATGTTGCTGACCGCGCGGATCTGGTGGCAGGGAATGCCGGCTTGCGCGCAGGCCATGGCCACGCAGGCGCCTTCCATATTCTCAACCGCGGCATGGTAGGTGTTGTAGAGGACGTCGGCCCGCTCTTTGCTGTTGGTGATGCAAGCCAGGGTGACGAAATCGGCGTCGGGCAGGGCTTTGTCCAACGGGGCAAGGGCGTAGTGACAAGCCAGGAATCCACCCGCCATTTGCAGCAGGGGCAACTTCATCTCGTCCAGATTCACATACCGATCTTCTTTGCGAAAGCCCAGGTCGCCGTAAACCTCGGAGCGGGCTTGCACCAAATCGCCGGTTTTGAATTCCGACTGAGGATAGGCGCCGCCGATACCAAGCAGGATGATGCGTTCGGGGTCCAGCGCCCGGATCATCAGCGCGGTGGTCATGGCCGAGGCCGGACCGATGCCGCATATGGCCCATACACCGGTTTCGTCCTTGCGTACGTGGAAGCCCCTGTGGTGGTTGTGATCCAGGGGACCGGCCAGGTGGGTCAGTTCCATTTCGGTGGGCACCAGGAACAAATGTCTCACGTTTCCTCCGGTTCCAAAGGCAGGATGAAGGTAAAAGACGTTCCCTTACCCACGTCGCTTTCTACCTTTATACCACCTCGGTGCAATTCTGCAATGCGTTGTGCAATGGGAAGTCCCAATCCGGTGCCGCCGATGCGGGTGGAGTAGAATTCCTTGAAGATATTTTTCAGTTCCTCCGGCGAGATTCCGGGGCCTTCATCGCGAATGATGACCAGCACCTTGTCGCCGCCCGCGCGCCGGGTGGTGATCTCCATCAACTGCCCGGATTGCAGTACGTGGACGCCGTTTTGGATGACGTTGATCAAGGCCTGCTTCATCTGGTTGCCGTCCATGTGAACGGGCGGCAGGTTCTCGTCGAAATGGGTGCGTAGGGTAACGGCCTGTTCGCGGATCTCGGGGTCCAGGAAGGTCAGCGTTTCGCGAACCACATCGTTGACGTTCAGCGGCCGGGTTTCCAGCTTGGTGGGACGGGCATAAGCCAGGAATGAGGAAACCAGGCGCTCCAACCGACCCACCTCGCGACGGGTGCCTTCCAGCATCTCGCGTAGCTCGCTGTCCCTGCTCACGCCCATGTCTTCCAGCTCTTCTTCGATCAGTTGAACGTTGATATTCATGGAATTCAGAGGGTTGCGGATCTCGTGAGCCAGGCCGCTGGAAAGCGTGCCCACGTAGGCCAGGCGGTCGGCCTTCAGGGCTTGCTCCTGTAACTTTTTATTGCGGCGGTAGGAGAGAATGACATAGGCCAGACCCGCGCTCAGCAGCAGCAGGGAAAGCCCCACGGCAACCCACATATTGCGGTAGAACTCCCCGCGCAGGCTCTCAACCTCCTGGCGGATGGCGCTTTCGTCGTATTCAAGGGCCATCTGGGGCTCGTTGAAGGAGTTGCTATTGCTGACCGGCACCATGCGCATGGGTTGGGCGGCGCCTTTCGGCGGGGGTTCGTTTTTAACGGGCACCAGGCCGCGGGAGGTTAGCAGGGCGCGGCGCACCACCTGGCCTTGTTCATTGAACCACACCACGTGGCGCACGAACACAAAACCCCGGTAGCGTTGCGGGTCGCGGGAAGCGGACGGCGGTAGGGACGGTAGGTAATTGCCGTCGTTGTAGGCTTTCCGCGCCTCCTGGGAAGCCACGTAGGAGGCCTCGTTCAGCTCCTCGATAAGCCGCTCGGTAACCATCCGCTGGGACAGCGTGCCTAGTCCGAACAAACCGAAAACGGCCATATTGGCGACAATCAGCAGGCCGAACGCCAAAATGGCCAGAATGATGGATCTTGACATCCAATTACACCGATCAGTAAAGAATTGTGCAACATGTTGCCGCATCACCGGATTCCCCGGGGCGGCCCGACAGAAGGACGACACGTTCTCGAGGGCCGCAAGTAGTATGGAGGAGCAAGACACGCGCCAATTCTAGCACGAAACGTTGCCCGGTTCCCGGCCGGCTTGAGTGAAGGAGCCGGCGGTCGAGGGCGACCCGGATTCGTTCACAAACGCCGGCGGAACCGCGTGACGGCACGGGCTCCGTGAACATTTGCGACCTTTTTTTATTTGTGTCGAACAATGCTTGAAAAAATGGATTGACAGTGCTGTCATGACGCTTGTAAGATTAGCACCAACATACGTGGAACTAGTGCTCATTCTACCGATATATCGATGCGCACAGCGATCCCTTTCGCATAGCCCATGGTCCCTTCACGCCGGAATGAGAACACGTTTTGTAGGGGAGGAAGAATTTATGAAGGTTTGCCAATCAATGTGTATTTTCCTACTCTGCCTCTTGAGCTGCGGTTTTGCCGTTGCTCAGAGCGAGCAGGAAGATTCCGAGAACCCACCGAAAACCCAAGAAAAACAAACCGAGGAAAAGGAAACAGCTCAGGACAGGGCCGGTAGGATCGTGGAGGAGCTTACCGTCACCGCTACCCGGGTTGAAACCGAACTCATGAAAACGCCTATTTCCGTCAGCGCCTTCGACCAGATCGCGCTCGACCAACAGGGTGTGCAGACTATTCGCGACCTGGCCAACATGGTTCCCAATATGGACATTGCCACCATCAACGGTCAGTCAACCCCCATCATCTCCATGCGCGGCGTGCGGTCCACCAATGAAACCGAACTTGGTGACCCCGCGGTCGGCATCCACCTGGACGGCATCTACTCCCCGCGCATGCAGGGCATTCTGGGTCTGATGTTCGATAACGAACGCGTAGAGGTCTTGCGCGGACCGCAAGGTACGCTCTTCGGCAGGAACTCCACCGTGGGGAACATCAACATCATTTCCGCCAAGCCGGATTTCAGCGGTATAGATGCCCGCGTCAACGCCTCGCCCGGCAACTATGACGCCCGCGAGTTCCAGGGCATGTTCAACATGCCCGTGTCGGACACCTTTGCCGTTCGCTTCGCCGGTCGTTTCTACAAGCGGGATTCCTATATCGACGGCTACTGGGATCCGAACCAGTATGACCAGCGCTACATCGCCGACCTGGTAGAAGGCGCCCCGGTCATCAATCCGACCGACGGCTACTCCCGCACCCAGCATTCCAACTGGTGGATCGACTGGGCCGACGGCGGCTCTCCGATCCGCGCACTGGTGCCCGCCGATCCGGGTGATTTCTATATGAACGCCGACGAGTACGCCTATCGCGCCAGTGCTCGGTGGTTCCCCATGCAGTCGATTACCGTAGACTTCAGCTACCAGAAGTTCCAGAACGACAGCGCCGGCGGGATCGACCTGGTCAACGTCGAGAAGTTGCGCGGTCGCCCCGTACGCGATGACGCCGGCAATATCACCGGCACGGCCGACGGCGCCAATCTGTTCCCGGTAGACGATACCTATCAGGCGGTCGTCAATGTGCCGGGAAGATTGTTCCTGGACATTCAGTACCTGCGCACCAACGTCAACTGGGACATCACCGACAACCTGAACTTCATCTACCTCGGCGGTTTCGAACATCAGGACCGGGAATCGGCCCAGGACATGGAACAAAGCCTGAACGCCTGGGACGGCGCCATGTTCTTCCTGCCCGGCACGGGTTCGGAATCGTGGATGCACGAGATTCAGCTTCAATCCTACGGGAATGAGAAGTTCAACTGGATTGCCGGGGTCAACATGTTCCACGAGACCACCTCGACCTACGGCTACTATGACAACCCCATCAACGACAAATCCTTGTGGGATCAGCCCGACCGCTCCACCGATGCATGGTCGCTGTTCGCTCAAGGCACCTATTCCTTCACCGATAAAGTGCACCTGACCCTTGGTTACCGTCACAGCGATGAGACCAAGGAAGACGTGGGCGGCCGGACCTGGATCGGCAACAACGACAACGGCGTGGCCCCCGGCTGGTATGCGCGCGGTGCTCTGAACGCGCTGCCCACGGACGCCTGGCATGATTCGGCCATTTATCCCGAATTCAACTCCAACGACAACAAGGGCTCCTGGGAACACGATGACTGGCGTGTCGGTCTCGATTACGATATGAACGACGACACCCTGCTCTACAGCTACCTGGCTTCCGGCTTCAAAGCGGGCGGCATCGGTGACGTGTTCAGCGAAACCAATCCCCGGACCGGTGAAGATATCTTTGTTCAAACCGCTTTCGATCCCGAGGAAGTCATCACCCTGGAGCTTGGTTTCAAATCAAGGTTCCTCAACGGCAGGCTCAACCTGCGGGGTGCTTACTTCTTCTCCGACTACAGTGACATGCAATACGCATCTGTCGGCGCCATCGCCTTTACGGATCGTTGGCAGGCCCTCCAGGACGATGACGGTCGCCCCATCTTGGATGATGACGGTAACCCGGTCTTCGGTTGGGTCACGGCGCCTCTGGTTGCCTATTACACCCAAAACGTTCCGGGTGCGGAAATCCAGGGCTTCGAACTGGAGTACGACTGGGCCCCTTGGAACGGAGCTCGGGTACATGGCTATGCTTCGGGTCTGGATACCGAAATCACGGAAGACTGGATCACCAAGTGGAACTACGATCCGGTCGCCTATTTCGGCATCAGTTTCGAAGAATCCATCGACCCCACCAACGAACTCCTGGAAGTCAACCTCAAGGGCAACGAAATGGCCGTTTCGCCCGCGCTCAAGCTGCATATGAACTTCGAACAAAAGTTCGATTTCGGCAGCATGGGCGCCCTGGTTCCCTGGGCGACGGTGCACTGGGAAGACGATTCCTACCTGACCGTCTGGAATGTGGAAAAACATATCGACACGATGAACTTCGCCATTCCCGACGAGGACATCAGGTACACCGATGACAAACGCGATGCGTTCACCACCATGAACGCCGGCATCCGTTTCTACTACGCCAATTGGAGCCTGGAAGCCTACGGTTACAACATCACCGACGAGGTAGTCCAGTACTGGGGCGGCGCCGCGGAAGGCGTTGCCAAGGGTAGCTTCAGCACACCCGCCTTTTACGGCATCCGCTTCAATTACGACTTCTGATCAACGGACAATCAGGGCGCCGGCAACGGCGCCCTATAACTCCGTGAAGAGGATTTTTACCCCTAATCAGCACCAATTGGGAAAGCTTGTTCCGATAATGACAAGACCCCATTGGTGCTGATTAGTGGTAGAATACGCTTCAGCCTAAATATAGATCGAGTTTGGAGAATCCATGAGACACTTCCTCGCCTGCCTTACGGCGGTCCTTATGTTCAGCGCCGCTCCCGCTCTTTTTGCGGCCAACTCCGGAGATGCGGATATCGACAAGCGCATCGATGAACTCATGCAGAAAATGACCCTTGAAGAGAAGATCGGTCAGCTCAACCAATACAGCAGCACCTTCGACGTTACCGGTCCCGCGCCTACCGACGGCAGGAACCAGGAGCGATTCCAAAAGATTCGCAAAGGCCTTGTCGGTTCCATGCTCAACGTGACCGGTGTCGAGGCAACCCGTCGGGCGCAGCAACTGGCCGTCGAGAACTCACGACTGGGCATTCCCATGATCTTTGCCTTCGACGTGATTCACGGCTACCAAACCATGTTCCCGATACCCTTGGGCGAAGCGGCCAGTTGGGACCTGGAAGCCGTCGAATTGTCGGCCCGGGTAGCGGCGGTCGAGGCTGCCGCCGCGGGCCTGCATTGGACCTTCGCGCCCATGGTCGATATTTCGCGGGATGCGCGCTGGGGCCGCGTCATGGAAGGCGCCGGCGAGGACCCCTACCTGGGTTCCCTGATGGCGGTCGCCCGGGTTCGCGGTTTCCAAGGGGCGAATCTGAGTGCTGACGATACCATTGCGGCCTGCGCCAAGCACTTTGCGGCCTACGGCTTTGCCGAGGGCGGCCGCGATTACAACACCGTGGATATTTCCGAACATACCCTGCGGAACGTGGTGTTCCCGCCTTTCCAAGCCGCGCTCGACGCCGGGGTGGCGACCGTGATGAACGCCTTTAACGAGATCGGCGGTACGCCCGCAACGGCCAGTGCTTATCTCCAGCGCGAGGTCCTGAAGGGCGAATGGGGATTCAAGGGCGTTGTGGTTTCAGATTGGAACTCCATCGGCGAGTTGGTGCCGCACGGCGTGGCCGCCGATCTTAGCCAAGCCGCGCAAATGGCCATGAACGCAGGCAGCGATGTGGATATGGAAGCCGATGCCTATGTGGAACACCTTCCCAAGCTGGTCAAGTCCGGCGCCGTCTCCGAAAAACACATCGACGATGCCGTCAGAAGGGTCCTGGCTTTGAAATTCCACCTGGGCCTGTTCGACGACCCCTATCGTTACAGTGACGAGAAAAGAGAGAAGGAACGAATCTACAACCAGAAGCATCTGGATGCAGCCCGGGATGTAGCCCGTAAGTCGATCGTCCTGCTGAAGAACCAGGACAATATGCTCCCCCTGGACAAGACCAAGGGCGTGATTGCCGTCATCGGCGCCCTGGCCGCTGACAAGGATACCCCCTTGGGCAGTTGGCGGGGCAAGGCGGTTGCCAATTCGGCGGTCTCCCTGTTGGAGGGCATCAAGGCGGCTGTCGGTGACGGCGTCGAGGTTCGCCACGCCCCGGGCCCGCCCCTGGGTAAGGGTGAGCGCAGCTTTCTCAAAGAACTGGAACTCAACTTTACGGACCCAACCGGCATGGATGAAGCAGTAGCCGCCGCACGCGGCGCCGACAAGGTGATCATCGCCGTCGGCGAAGAAGCCTTCCAATCCGGCGAGGGACGCAGCCAGGTGGATATCGGCCTGAAAGGCCTGCAAATGCAACTCCTCCAAGCGGTCAAAGCGGTCAACCCCAACGTCATCGTGGTATTGATGAACGGTCGCCCGCTTGTGCTTAACTGGATCGAACTGAACTTCCCGGCGATCGTCGAGACCTGGCACTTGGGCTCTCAAGCGGGACACGCCATTGCCGATGTGCTCTTCGGCGATTACAACCCCTCGGGCAAATTGCCGGTTTCCTTCCCTCGCCACGTGGGCCAAATGCCGCTGTATTACAGTCAAAAGAAGACCGGCCGACCCGGACCCGACCCGGCCGGAATGGTCTTCTGGTCGCACTACACGGACGCGCCCAATTCCCCGCTCTACCCTTTCGGCTACGGGCTCAGCTACACCACCTTCGGCTATTCCAAGCTGAAGCTCAGCACCAAAAAACTTGACTTCGACGAGGACCTGACCGTGGAGGTCACCTTGAAGAACAAGGGTGACCGGGCCGGTACCGAGATCGTGCAACTCTATGTTCGCGACCTGGTAGGCAGCGTCACCCGGCCGGTTAAAGAACTGAAAGGGTTCAAAAAGGTAACGCTGGATGCGGGCGCTTCGCAAAAGGTAACCTTCAAACTGAACGCCGAGGCGCTTGCCTTCTACACGGCCCGAGGAAAATGGGAAGCGGAACCGGGCGATTTCCAGGTATTCGTAGGCCCCAATTCCCGCGACCTGTTGGACTCGCGCTTCACCCTGAAGGGCAAGTAACATCACCGGGGGTTTTCTCGCTCGTCAAGAGAACCCCCGGCGCCTTACCGATCTGAAAGAAAAAGAACAAAGAATTGACCGTCGATCAATTGAGTGGAGTTGAACAAAGTCCGCTTACTCGAGTGCCCATTCTCGCCGATTCGGATCATCGGCGGTCAATTTCTCTTCAATCTTCCGACCCCAAGAGCCTTTTCCCGGTTGAATTCCCGATCGGAAAAATAAACGGGGAATGACTACCTACAGTTGTGCCCGCTTATTTTTGATCAAAAGTGTAAACTTTTGTCCGGTACAGGCTACTTCCACCCGAGTGGCACATGCCTGTTCCGCGGAACGAGAAGTGTTTTTCCAGGGGCGCATGGGCCCAGGGTAAGGCATGACTGTCCTGCGCCCCCCGGAAAAGCACATCTCTCGGCCAAGTGAGCGTCTATGCAGCTTCACATGTTGCTTGGTTGTTTTATGCATCGATTTTCTTTCTGTTTCCAAAGCAAGGATCGGCTCGGTACCTGATACTCACGTGATAACCTATCAAATCCGCTCGACTTTTACGAGGCCCCGGGAAGCGCGGATGTTTTCCCACATCATTCGGCCTTTTGGTGTATGATAGGGTCTTTGCGGGTTTATACCCCCGGCGATGCGTCTATCGATGACGCCAAGAGCGAAATGACTTAGGATCCAACCAATGACCAAGCGAAAAGACGAACGTAGAGAACTGCTCAAAGAAGACGAATTCCTCTCCGGGATGGAGAAGGCCGCCCGCTATATGCAGCAGAACCCCGCCCAGGTTCTGATCGCATTGGCCGTGTTTTTGGGCCTGGTGGCCGCGTTGACCATCTACCAGGCGCAGAACCTTAAATCGGCCAATCAGCGCGCTTCCGCGATCTACGAGGCAGAGAAGATTCTGCAAACGAATATCGATGATGAAACGGCCGAACTGAAGTTTGCCAATAACAGAGAAAAATACGAAGCCGCCCTGGCCAAATTGAACGAGGTGATCCCTGAACTGAGCGGCATTGCCCGTCACCAGGCAATGGTTATGAAGATCGGTTGCCTTACCAGCCTGGGTGTTACCGAGGAACTGGCCGAGTTGTATGGAGAGTTGGCGGATCAGGGCGAGGGTTCGGTCAAACTGATCGGAATGATGGGACAGGCCGATTTGAATCTGGCAGAAGGTCGCTATGACGAAGCCATCGACATTTATGACCGCATCGAAGCCGCCAAACTGAACGGCGCCGCTTACGAGGACCTCATCATTTACAAGAAGGCGTTGTGCCTGAAGGGTAAGGGCGATGAAACCACCGCGCGCCAGGAACTGGCCGCTCTGGTCGATCGCTATGAAGGCGACGAAAGTGCTCAGGGCGAACCGCCCGTGCTTATCAAGGTTCGCGAGTTGTTGGAAGAGTTGGAAGGGGATGACGCCAAAAGCGAAAGCTGATCGGGATCGGGTCTATCGGGAGAACGCATGACCCAAATGGTCAATCTGGTTCCTCTTATCGAAAAAAAGAAGGTAGGACGGTCTCTGACCGACGCGGAGATTCAAGCCTGGATCGACGCCGTGGTTGCGGAAACCGTTCCCGATTACCAGACTGCCGCTTTGTTGATGGCGATCCGCCTGAACGGCATGGACTTCGATGAAACCCTGGCTTTGACCAACGCCATGGCCGATTCCGGCGACCGCCTGAGCTTCCAGGGTTACCCCGTTCTGGCCGACAAACACAGCACCGGCGGTATCGGCGATAAAGTCACCTTGATTCTTGCGCCCATTATGGCCGCCGTCGGTCTGCCGGTGACCATGTTGTCCGGGCGCGGCCTGGGTTTCTCCGGCGGAACCATCGATAAATTCGAGTCGCTGGAGGGCGTTTCCTGCAACCAGGGACCCGGGGCCATGCAGGCCATGCTCGACCGGTTCGGTTGGGCCAATGCCCAGGCAACGGAGCGCATTGCCCCGGCCGATCGCATTCTCTACGCCTTGCGTGACGTCACCGGTACGGTCGATTCCATTCCGCTGATCACCGCCTCTATTCTCTCCAAAAAACTGGCCGGCGGCGCGGGCTGTCTGTGCATGGACGTCAAGTGTGGAACCGCCGCCTTCATGCAGGATATGGAGTCGGCCCGCGAACTGGCCGGCAACCTGAAAACCATCGGCGATATGGGCGGCATGAATGTACGCGGGGTCATCACCCGGATGGAAGAACCCCTGGGTCACGCCGTGGGCAACTACTTGGAACTCTTGGAGGCCCGCGACTATCTCAAAACCTGTCCGGATCGGCCTTTAATGGAGCTGGTGTTTGCCTTGGGCGAGGTCATGCTGGCGCAAGGCGGTTTGACGAACGATCCCGGTGACGCCCGGGCCAGGATGCGGAAAACTATCGATGACGGCAGCGCCATGGACCGGTTGGAGCGCTATCTTGTCTTCTGCGGCGCGCAACCTCAAGCCATGTCCCGTTTACAAGCCGACAGTTTGGACAAACTGCCGCGCCGGGCCGTTACGGCGGAACGGAGCGGTATGGTGCATGCCGTCAAGGGTCGGGATATCGGTTACTTGATGGTCGATCTGGGCGCCGGTCGCAAGGTGCGTAGCGATGCGATCGATCCCCTGGCCGGCCTGGTTCTGGCCCGCCATGTCAACGACCGTGTGGAGCGCGGTCAGGTGATCGCCTGGCTTTACGGCGAAAAAGGCCTGCGGGAAGACCCGGAGGTCGACCGTCGCATCCGCGCCTGTTTCGAGATCGGCGAAGCGCGCGACGCGTTACGTCAGCCCGTGGTTTTGCACGCTTTTTGAGCCCAATTCCCCCGGTATATCGATTAGAATAATGTGACCGGGCATGCATTTATCACAAAAAGCCCGATTGGGAATGGAGAAAGACGGCCTATGACGATCGGTGAAACCCTGAAACGGGCCAGAAAAAAGATGGGCCTGGAACTGGACGATGTCGTGCGGGCCACCAAAATCGCCAAAATGTTTCTCATCGCACTGGAAAACGATGACATTTCCAGCCTGCCCAAGGGTGTCTACACGCGCAATTTTCTGCGAACCTACGCCCGCTTCCTCAAGTTGGACGAGGACATCATTACCACGGAATACCATGAGCAATACGCCATCAAACCGCATTTCGTGGCTCAGCAGGAACAGACCAAGCGCGATAACTCCCTGTTTGTGCAGCAACGCAACCAGGCGATTTTGATCTTGACCGTGGTGGTCATACTGCCCTTATCGGCGGCCGGCATCTATTATTATACGAACGGCGATTTCGACGGGATTATCGCCCGCTGGACCGGCGCCCCGCAAACCACGCCCGAGCCGGCCCCGACGCCGCAACAACCGCCCTCCACCGTCGAACCGACGCGCACCGAATTCCAGCCGCCGGACCAGGCGACCGGGAACGAAGTTTCCGATCCCGATCCACTGCCGCCGCCTGAAGAATCCTCCGACGATTCAAATGCCGAGGTGGAACCGCCTGCGGATACCGTCGCTTCCGAGGTCGATACCGCGACACCGTCGACCGTCGATGAACAGGGGGGACAGCCGGGCGAGCAACCCGAAGGGGAGGGGACTACCGAGCCGGAGCCGGTTGTCATCGAAAAGCCGAGTGTCTTGCCGGTTTCCTCATTGCAGAATGTGACCTGGATAGACGGGCGCCGTCCGGCTGAGCGCATGGAAGACATGTTTGCCGTAGAAGCCCTGGCCGAGGTTTGGGTTATGGTGACCATCGATGATCAGGTGGTCACGGAGCGGCTCTTGCAACCCGGACAGGTGCGGTATTATCGCTATGGGGCCGAGAACAGCATGGTATTGGGAGATACCTGGCGCGTGGCTGTCCAAGCGGGCGGCGCCTTCCGCGCTCGTTCTCATGCGATTAAAACCAAAATATCCTTTGAATTCGGCCCCGGCGAACTGTTTGCTGCCATGGACGAGAAGGTCAAGAACCAACCGGCCCTGGAACCCAGGGAGGAGTAGGGCATGGACGATATACTGGAACGAATCCGAAGCGGAAATATTCCCGATCACGCGCTGGGCGCACTGGCGCGCGGCATGGTGCCCATCGAGGGCGAAATCATGATCGAGGCGCTGTTCCTGGTCTGTGAAAAAGACCCGGGGCTGCTGGAAGACGCCCGCACGACCTTCGACGGCCTGCCGGACGGTTTGAAGAAAACCTTTTTCCAGAACCGCGAGATCGAAGCCGACATCAATGCCTTCTACCTGAAAGGTTTCAGCCTGCCGGTCGAGGTCAAGTCGGCCATCATCCTGAACCCGATGACGCCGGCCGTTGCCATTGCCGAGGCGGCCCCCGGGCTGGAATCGGTTTTGTTGGATCTGGCGGTCAACAACCAGGTCAAGATCCTGGAAGAGCCCGCGATTATCGACCGCCTGCGGTTGAATCCCGCGCTCTCCATCAACCAGAAACAGAAACTGGATGAATACGGTCGCCTGTTGCTCAAGGCCAAGATTGCGCCCGCCGAAGAACTGGAGGGCCTGTCTACGAAGGAAATCGAGGAACAAGCCATTGCCGACGCCCGCGAGTTCGTGGCCGCCTTCGGCAAAGAATCGGGACCCATGAAGAAAACGTCCATGATGGACACAGCCCGAGCAAAGCCGGCGGCCAAAGAGGAACCCAAGGTCGAGGCGCCGCCTTCCGAATCGCCGAAACCCGGCGCCCCGGTCAAGAAGGAAAAACTTTCCATCCTGGAACAACTCGCCTCCATGTCGGTGCCTCAAAAAGTCCAGGCGGCCATCAAGGGCGATCGCGAGGTGCGTTCCACCCTGATCCGCGATTCCAACAAGTTGGTATGCTGTGCCGTGATTAAATCGCCGCGCATCACCGAATCCGAGGTGGAATTCTATTCCAACCTGCGCAATGTGCAGACCGATGTGTTGCGTCTCATTGCCTCCAACCGTGAATGGACCAAGAGCTACAAGATCATTTACAACCTGATTAAAAACCCCCGAACGCCGATCGCCTTCACCATGAAATTCCTGCCTCGATTGAATAAAAAGGACTTGAAAGGCTTGGAACGTGATCGAAATGTGCCCGAGGCATTGAGAAAGATGGCGAAAAGAATAGGACGCGGCGGCAAATAATGCGTTAAAATGAGATTTAAGTAGACCGTGGACCAAGTCGATTATATTAAGGTTATACGGGCGCCCGCAACATGGGGCGTGAAATGTACAATAAGGAGCTGATTCCTTCCATGGATCACTATCAACTATTGGGCGTACCCAAGAATTGTGATCGCAACACGCTGCACCGCGCCTTTCGGGAGCTTTCGAAAAAGTATCATCCCGACCGTTTTGCGGAGTCGGAACGGGCCGACGCGGAGAAAAAATATAAACAGGTGGTGGTGGCATTCAACACATTGAAGGACCCCCGCCTACGCGCCCGGTACGACCGAAAATTGAAAGCGCCGACAACACGGCAAACAAGTTCTTTAAATGAAGACCCGCTGGTTCTGGCTCGAAAATATTTTGAAACGGGCATAACCCGGTCCGGTTCCGGTCAACACGAGGCCGCGGTAGAATGTTTTAAACGAGCCAATCACTACAAGGAAGATGCGGAAACCTATTTCCGACTTGCTGTCGCGGAAAGTAATGTTACCCGGCTTCACAGGGACTCGGTAGCTCACTTCCAGAAAGCTATCGGGATGAAACCGGGCGTGATGAAATACCACACGGAATTTATCAAGGCCTTAAGGACGTTTGGATTGAATACCAGGGCCAAGGTGGCTCTTGACAAAGCCTTTGAGCAGTTCCCTCAAAATAGTGAATTGCTGGAGATCGGGCGCGAACTCGATCCCAAAAGGTATAAGTCGGGCTTCCTCGGCGGGTTATTCAACCGATAGGGGATATGACACTTGCACTATGAGTCCTTTGTCGCCACCGATGTCGGCATGAAGCGAAAGGCGAATGAAGACAACTTTTGCACCAATCAGGAATTGGGTTTGTTCCTGGTTGCCGACGGGATGGGCGGTCACGCGGCCGGTGAGGTTGCCAGCCGCATTGCAGTGGAAGAGATCGAGCGAATCCTGCTCATGACCCGTGAAGACGACGACTGGACCTGGCCGGAATCCTTTGACAAAGACGTTTCGCTGGTAGCCAACAAGCTGCGATACGCCATTACCCTGGCCAATGAGAAGATACGCTTGACCACCATGGAGCGGGTAGAATGCCGGGGCATGGGCACTACCGTGGTCGCCGCCATGATGCTGGATGACAGCTGTTCCATCGCCCATGTCGGCGATTCCCGCGCCTACCTGATCCGCGAAAACAAACTGCTGCCCATTACCTCGGATCATTCCTGGGTCAACGAACAGCTTAAGCAGGGTTTCCTGACCGCCGAAAATGCACGCAATCATCCCTTCCGCAATGTTATTACCCAGGCTCTGGGCAGCGGTACCGAAATTCAGGTGGACCTGATGGAGCTGCCCCTCAAGAAGGACGATCTACTGTTGCTTTGTTCCGACGGCCTCAACTCTATGTTAACCGACCATGAGATTCTTTCGGTCATCGTTGAAGGCGAGCGTCTACCTCTGGATATTCTAACCGGCAATTTGATCGAGGCGGCCAATTTCAAGGGAGGTGATGATAATATCACGGTCTCCCTTGTACGTATTCTGTAAACGGTGTAAATCAATACAATCAAAAGCGGCCGGCCGGATCGGGCGCCGGGCGTGGCGTGTCCGTTTTTCTCCTTTCTTTCCAAATGGTTGCGTGCTAGGATAGCTGCTCGCCGTTTCCGTCGGGATGGGGGCCGTATGGTGCTAAAATCACCGCTGAATGATAGTGAGACGCGTCACAATCCATAAGTTTTAAAGTGAAATGGTTTATGTGTGATGCTTAGTATCCCAATATTACCCGGGGCCTTTATAATGCGGAATAGGTAAAAAAGACTGCGAGGACGCTTCAACCCGCATGGGGCGGGGGCTCGGGGTTTTATAATGATAGTCACGTGGAGGGACGCTGTGACGTTTAGCCTCATTTGGCCGGCCGGCCGAGTCATACTAAGAAAAAAGCGCAAATGCATGAACCATAATAAAAAAAACAACACTTTTTTATCACTAATGTGATAGTCTGGGTTGACTCTTTATGTGTCCGAGTGCTAGTTTCGTACTAAATAATACGATTGAACGGCTTCCATACGGGGATGATAGCGGGAAGGGGAGGCACCAGTGCTATTTGGAAAATCGAAAGGCCTGATCGGGTTGGACGTAGGTTCAAGCTCGATTAAACTGGTCGAGCTGAAACCCCATAAAGGGGACAGTAAGTGGAAACTGGTAAATATCGGCCTTGTATCCCTTTCCCCCGAGGTTATTGTGGACGGCTCGATTATGGATGCCACCATGGTGGTCGACGCCATTGCCCAATTGTTCGGTGAAAACAAAGTCAAAGGCGGCGATGTGGCCATCTCCGTGTCCGGGCATTCGGTAATTATTAAGAAAATAACCATGGCATATATGGCGGAAGAGGAACTCGCTGAATCGATTCGCTGGGAGGCGGAAAGCTATATACCTTTCGATATCGATGATGTCAATTTGGATTACCAGGTTCTGGACGAAGCCGATCGCGGCGACGGCAATATGGATGTGCTGTTGGTCGCCGCGAAAAAAGAAAAGGTCTCCGAATATGTCAGTGTGGTGCAACAGGCCGGTAAAACGCCCGTGGTTGTCGACGTCGATTCGTTTGCATTACAGAATTCGTTAACGGCCAACTACGAATTATCCGATTTACAGGTCACCGCTTTGATCAACATCGGAGCCTCTGTCATGAACATCAATATCATGCAGGGCAACAACCCGATTTTCTGGCGCGATATTTCCTTCGGCGGCAACATCTATACCGATGCTATTCAGAAAGATCTCGGCGTAGATTTCGACACCGCCGAACAGCTCAAACGCGGCGAGTCGGTCGAGGGATTCGATTTCGAACGGGTGATTCCCATCATCAAAAGCGTCACCGTGGATTTGGGCGTGGAAGTTCAAAAAACATTCGACTTTTTCAAGGCCACCACTTCCGCGGAGAAAATCAATCGCATCATGATGACCGGCGGCAGTTCCAAGATCCTCAACCTCGATGAGTTCCTGTCGGAACGCTTTGAAGCTCCGGTGGAAATGCTCAATCCATTCCAGAACATCACATACAGTGAAAAGCAGTTCAACCCCGAACTGATTCACGAGATCAAGGCGAGCGCGGCAATCGCCGTGGGTTTGGCCATGCGGAGGGCTAATGACAAATGACTATGATACGCATTAACCTCATCGCCGAGAAGAAAGCCGCATCTCCCAAGGCCGCGAAGAAAGCTGCCGCGGCGGCAGGCGGCGGCGCCCAATCGGAACTCCAGGAAAACGCTATCTTGATCGCGGCCATTCTGGTTGCGGTCGTTCTGGTTTTTGTGATGCGGCATTTCGTCAAGCAGGAACTCAATGAGGCCCGCAACGAAAAGGCCCGCCTGGAAGCCGAGTGGCAGAAGGTCCAGCATTGGGAAGAAAAGCAGATTACCTATGAGATTCAAAAAGAACTTCTCAACGAGAAGATCAAAAAGATCAGCGATCTTCGGGACGCACGCGAGGGCCCCGTCAAGTTGATGGAAGATATCTACAACGTTCTGCCCGAATCGGCATGGCTGGTGGAGATTCGCCAGGGCTATGACGGAGCGCTGATCAAACCCACCAAAACCAAGCGAAAGACCAGAAAAATGCCCGGCGATAACCTGGGCTCCCCGCTTGAATTCAAGATCGAAGGGTATGCCAGTTCTTCCGAGGCCGTCACCGGCTTTACCAATAAATTGGCTGACATGAGTTCCCGTTACAACAAGGTTGAGTTGAACAACTGGGAACAACAGTCCGTCGACGATGTCCAGGTAGTCAAGTTCGATCTTTATTTCAGCTTGAAGAAGAAGCGCAAACCGGCGCCTGCCAAGAAACCGGGCGGGGGCGGCTGATGAAGCTTACGAAGATACAGCAGTTGCTGGCCGGCTTCGGCATTATCGTGCTTGCCCTGGTCATGGCCCAGTTCGTGATCTTGAAGGGAGACCGGCAGCAGATCAAATCGCTTGGCGTGAGTAATGCGGATCTTAACCAGAAGATCAATGTGGCCCGGGCCATCGAGCAAACCGCCGCCGTGTTACAGGAAGAGATGGCCAATCTCAAGGATCAGCTCGATCGTTTGAAGATGGTGCTGCCCATGAATGTCGACGAGCCCAGGTTTCTTTCAGATATCAAGCGCATGGCCAATGAAAACGGTATCGAAATCCTGGCTCTCAACAAAAACGATCCTCGCAGGGATGATGTCATCGTCGAGATCCCCTTCTTCTTTGAAACACGGGGCAACTATCACGACTATGGTCGCTTTTTTGCTCAGCTGACCAATTACCAGCGCATCGTCAACATCAAGTCCATCCTCATTCAAGAGGAGAAGGACTTCCCCGGATACAGTATCGACGGTCGGTTTATCATCTCGGTCTACACCTATAAAGAACCCACCCAAGCGGAGCTTCGAGCACAGATCAATGAAAAGCGCAAAGCCAAAAAGAAACGGAAGTAATAGCGGTTTACCTGGAGGCCGGCTATGAGAATCATCGTCATCATCGCCTTACTGGGATCGGCAGCAGTTTTCAGTACTGCCCAGGAGAACCGACCTGAGCCCAATCAAACCGGCGATGACGTTCCGGTCAGCGGGGGGACGGTGTATGCGCCTATTCGCGGTGAGGATGAAAGTTTAAGGGACCCTTTTACATCGCCTTTCGAAATCGATGAGGAAGAGCCTCAGGCCGATGCCCAGGGTATTCCCAATCCAGAGGATCGATTGCCGTATGCGATGAGCGAGTTGGAGCTTCGCGGCATCTACCTACAGGCCGATGTCGGCTACATCGCAATTTTCGAAGTCAATGGGGAAATCTATAAATGGTATCCCGCCGGTACCAGGTTCAAGGATGCGGATCTCGTCAATATTACGGACGGTTCCGTTAAATTCAGACACTACGTAACCGGGGATGACCAGCAAGTGCGTGAGGTAGTAAAAGTACTACGCCGTGGTGAGGAGTAATCATGAATAGGATGGTATTCTGTTTATTATGGTTCGGTGCTGCCGTCAGCCTGGCGGGGGATGTGACCGTTGAACGCGTCGATACCTACGCTAATGTCAATAAATCCTCCGTGGTGATTCATTATACGGGGGCGCCCAAGCTCCAATTCTTTGCCTTGGATAACAGCGACGGCACCTTTGTGCTCGATCTCCCCGGTGTGTTCAGTCACTTTGACTTTGCCACTTTGAAGTTCCAACAGGTACAACGTGTCGAGCAGATCCCGCTTGACCCTGACGAAAGCAAGGGGATCAGTGTTCGCTTTCATTTGACGGAAGGCACGGATTACCACGTTTTCGATGACGGTCCCGGTACCTTGACCTTGTTTTTCGAGTCGACCGGAGTTGCCCCGGAAGTTGCCGAGAACAAATCGACAGTCAAGCCGGTAACCCGTTCCCTGATAGGTGACGACCTTCCCAGGGTGCTCACCGGCGCCGCCGGCGATCATCGTTTCAGCCGTCTGGTGGTCGATGCGGGAAGGGATCGCGGTGTTGTCTACCTGACGGTCGATGCCCTTGAAGATTACAGTAGTTTCAGGCTTCACGCTCCCGAACGCTTCGTATTGGATTTACGCGGCACCATTCAGTCCCTGCCCGAAAGCCGGATGAACCTGGAAGATTCGCTGGTCGGCCGCATTCGTTTCCGCCAGTTCCAATCCCATCCCTCTCCCGTAACGCGGCTGGTGCTGGATCTGAACGGCGAGATTCATGTCAATGCGGCGCCCTCCGATCAAGGCCTGGTATTGGTTTATGCGGCCGATAAAGCTGTGCTGAGCGACCTCCTCGAAGCCGTTGCCGCCGGCGATGTATTCGAGCAAAGTGAGCCGGTTGAAGCCCCTGAGGAAGATCACACCGAGAAGGTGGTTGCTTCCGATGAGGCTGAAAAAGAAGACGTCCTGGACCAGGAAGCAGTTGAAGAGACCGAAAATGAATCGGTTGAGCCCGTGATAACGGAAGCAACCGATGAAGCGCCGTCAGAGCAAACTGCCTCGGCTGCCCCCGTGATAACGGAAGCGACCGACGAGGCGCCGCCGGAGAAGACTCAGGAGGAAGAGGCCGCCGGGACTCCTGCTGTCGCGGCAGAAGCAAAACCCGAACCTGAATTCGAAAGCGAGCCGGTGGAAGCCGAGTCAGAAATCGTCGTCACGCCGGCCGTGGTGGAGGAGGACGTCCTTCCCCCGGTAACTGAAACCCGGGTGGAAGAGTCTGTCGCCGACAAGTTAGACGACGAGCCCGCCCCCGTCGAAAAGAAGGCTGTTGAAGTACCGGAAGTCGCGGAAAAATCGGACGAAATGCCCGAACCCGTTGCGGATAAGTCGGACGATGAATCGGCGCCCGACAAAATGCCCGAGACGGTCGTCGACCCGGCGGAAATCACTGTTACCGACGGTGATGCCGGAGTTGAAGCACCCGGGACCGAGGAACCGAAAACAGAAGAAGCGGTCATCCTTAAGACAGGTACGGTAACGGCCGACTCGGCGGCTGAAGAACCGACGAAGCCCGAGCCAGACCTCGATGCCGACCTTGCGAAGGCGCCGGAAAAGACCGAAATGCCTGTTGCCGAAACGGCCGTTGAGGAATCTGCCGTACCCCCTGGAGACGAAGCCCTAGAGCCGGTTCCCGCCGGTTCCGAATTGCCGGTTCCTGACAAAACCGAGGAAACTCCGGCCGAAGTGACCGAAAACCCATTGCCCGAGAAATCGGAAGCCCGTACTCAGGAGGATTTGAAACCCACCACCGTGGAGGTTGTCGCCGAGGACGTGATTCCGGTTGAAGAAATCATCGAAGAGGCGCCGCCCGAAAAGAAAGCGATCCCTGAGACCGCGGTAGCCGCCGCACCCGAGAAAACGGAACCCGCCAATGAGGTTGAAACAGACGTTGCGGAACCCGCTCCCGTCGAAGAGCAAGCCGCAACTCCGGAAAACCGCATTACGGAAGACCTGTTTTCGGCTTCCGCGGAAAACGCCGGCACCATGGCCGAATCCATGGCAAGTGTGCCGCGCCAAACCGTGAAGCCTTCTTCACAGGCCGAAATCAATGACGAACTGGCCGGTTTCCAAGAAGGTGTCGCAAAAACAGAGTCTAACGGCGATGAACTGACCTTCCTCTTCCCCGAAAACCCCGAGGATATGGAGTTCTTCGTCGAGACCAAGGTTGAAAAGCAAGACAGTCTTGAAGATCTGTTTGCTGCCGCGAGCAAGGATTTGAATACATCGGACTCGGGCTTTGAAATGGCCTCCGATCTGGATCTCCAATTGGCGGAGATGAACGATCCCGCGCCGCGCACCTTCTACGAGATGCTGAAAGGAGTAAGCAGCACTCGCCGTCATATCGGCCGTTTGGTGGTGACTGACCGCGCGATTGCCCTTTCGGAAACCGCCGACATGCAAGATGACGTGTCCGATGAGGATGAAGAGGGCGAGGATTTTGAGGCCCTGTTCCGTGAGGGCGATGATTTCGAGTCGATCGGCGAAAAAGAATACCGCGGCTTCGAGATCGCCATTATCGATGTGCGTGACCAACCCGTCCTCGACCTGCTGCGCTTCATCGCCGACCAGGTGGGCATCAACCTTTATGTGGATCCTTCCGTGGGCGATACACGGGCAACCTACCGTTTTCGCAATATGCCCTGGGATCAGGTCTTGGATATCATCCTGACCAACGCGGGACTGGAAAAGGAGTTCAAGAACGGTGTGCTGCGGGTGGCGACCATCGACAAGTTCAAAGCCGAAGCGCAGGCCCAGAAGGAATTGCGCATCGAACGCGAACTGAGCGTACCTACCGAAACGGTTTACCGCTCCCTGAATTACGCAAAGGCCAAGGATGTCATGCCGTTGGTCTTCGAATACATGTCCAGTCGCGGCACCATCATGGTGGACGAGCGCACCAATACTCTGATCATTCAAGACATCCCTAAAAAATTGACGGATATCCGCACCTTGCTGAACCGTTTGGATGTCATGATCGCCCAGGTTTCCATAGAAGCCCGCATTGTGGAGACCACCACGCGCTTCCTGCGAGAACTTGGTATTCAGTGGGGCCTGAACGCGGCCTACTCGCCTGAGACGGGAACCGATACCGGATTGACCTTCCCCAACCGAATCGGTCTCGGCGGCCCGATCGTCGGCCAGGAGGCGGGTGTCGGCAGTCCTGAAGGCGGCTACGCGGTCAATTTCCCCGTCATCTCGGAGAACCCTTCCGGGGTGGGCCTCACCTTGGGCAACTTCCTCGATAACTTCAAACTAGAGATCTCCTTGCAACTCCTCGAATCGGAGGGTCACGGCAAGATCATCTCGTCACCCAAAATCACCACGCAAAACAATAAAACGGCCCTTATTTCAAACGGTGCGCGGGTTCCTGTGCAAACGGTTCAACGGGGCGTCATTACCACCCGGTTCGTGTCGGCAGCCCTTACCCTGGGCGTGACCCCCCAAATTACTTCCGATGAAACCATCATCATGGATATCAATTTGGATAAATCGGAGCCCGACTTTACGCGAGCTTCGGGGGTGGGTGGTAACCCCATCATCAACACCAGCGCGGCCATCACCCAGGTGCTGGTGAAGAACGGCGGGACCGCGGTCATCGGGGGGATCTTCACCCTTAACGAGCAATTAACCGGCTCCGGTATCCCAAAGCTGAGGAAAGTGCCTTTCCTGCGGCGTATGTTTGGGAGTGATCGCAGAGAATACACAAATCAAGAGCTCTTGATTTTTGTGACACCAAGGATTGTTAAATACTGATCAAAAAGGTTTGGGAAATGGATATGAAGGGATTGATGCAAAGATCGATCAATGGCGCATTACTTTTGACCACGCTTCTCTTTCTTGCCGGCTGCGGTAGCGGCGGTTCGGACCCCGATATCGGCGCGGTTTCCATCTCGGTGCAGATCAACGAGGGTAACTCCGTCATCCAGGTAGAAATGATTAAAGACCTTGCCTCCGCGTCGGCCACCTTCCAGGTAACGGCGAGTTCGACATTCGAAAACCCGAGCACCCCGGTAGTCAATGTGACCGTGGACCGTTATGTCATGACGTTTACTCGTGAAGACGGCGGGCCGACGATCGGGCCCTACACACGCGATGTCGGTATTCGGCTGAATGCGCTCAACAACGGCTTCCCCAGCGAGGACGAGTTCCAGGCCATCATCCTGAGCACCGAGGACAAGCTGTTCAGCGATTTCGGGATCGAATTTGCCAATACCCTCAACCCGGCCGTATTCCAAGTTACCCTTCAGGTATTCGCCAGTAACGATGCGGGCGATGACTTCACCTCTTCGGTAACCTTCCAAATCGAGGCGGCAGCCTACGAACCTTACAACGATCTCGTACCCGTGGTCGATTCCTTCCTGCAAACCGAGGAACTGGTTTTAGGCGAGGCCTATCGAGCCCAGTGGCGCACATCCGGCCGCATCGATCAGGGCCTGGTGACCCTACCCTGGGGCGATCAGTTCGTGTTGGGTTCAGAGTTCTTCCCCTTCGGCAGCGTCGAAGCATCGACCCTGGCGGTTCAAGGCGAGATTCTTCCCGGCACTACCAAAACCTATAACAGTGGTGTTCTGTTCGTCAGAAATCCCTTCGGCAGCGACGAGGGGGTGGCTAATGACGTCGAAATTTCCAGGCCCGCCGAGGAGCCGCCGACCGCGATTTCCATCGATGAATTCTTCGGCAATCCCACAACCGTAGAATTGGGAAATACCGTCGATTTGACCTGGAGCATCAGCGGCGGCCCCACGGGCCTTTCCCTACTGCCCGATACCTATAGCGGGCAAACCGTCAGCTTCGCTGACAAGAACCTGGCTTTCGACTCGGTGACCATTACCCCGGAAGAATCGGTCCGGCCCATTTTGCAAGCTACCAATGCCGACGGAAGTACCGATACCGAATTTCTTGCCACGCCCATCACGGTGACCATCCCGGTCGATCCGGAACCGGATCCTATCGAGATCGTCTTCTTCACCACCGATCGCTCCATCTACCAGTTGTTGCGGCAGCCCGTCTTCTTCTGGGAAACGCGCGGCCCGGTTCAGAAGGCGGAAATCTTTCCGATCAACGGCAACCGCATCGACGTAACCGGCCAGAACCAGTTGCTCAGCTCGCCGTTGCTGGAAGTGGGCAATTTCACCTTCAGCCTGTTGGTCACCGGCCAGGACGGCAGTTTCCTCAAACAGGATGTGACGATCGAGGTGACCGAGGTCAACAACATCCCCGTGGAAATCCTCGATGTTACCCAGGCGCCGGGCAGTAGTATCGACAACGGTGACCAGGGTTCTTTCAGCTTCACGGTTTCCGATTCCGAGCGAAAGGATTCCTCCTACACCATCGAAAAAATCGCCGGTGACTCGGCCTCCTTCTTCCCTAAGGAAGGCGAAATTCGCAACGGTTTGGGCCAGGTCAGCGTGGCCTTTACCGACTTCGATGACAATAACAACGGATTCCTCACCTTCGAGATTTCGGCTTATGACGATCCCATTTTCGGCGCAACCCGAGGTTCCACGCGCGCGGTCGAGTTGGTGACCTTTACCACCTCGGGCGTACTGCCCGATACGGCGCCCGTGATCTCCGACGTGACCTTTGTGGACGGCTCCGCGGAATTCCCCGGCAGCAGGGGCGTCATTACCTTCTCCATTCTGGACCCCGATACCCCGGATCTCCGCTGGCAGATCGGCATTGTCTCCGGTGACCTGGGCGGCTCCTTGAGCCCGACCACTGATGTGACCAACACCTTCGGCGGCGACTTCTCCGTCACCTATGAGGACGACCCCGATACGCCCAACGAACCGGTGGTCTTCCTGATTCGGGTTGATGAAATCTCGGGCGCCAACCGGCAATATTCGCTGGCCACCCTGCGGGTACAGAAGGGTACGACCGATGACGGCCCCGGCGGCACGCCCTCCACCACCGACCCGATTGCATTTCCCTTCAACGGTTTGTACAGTAACGCCTCGGGCACCGTCGACTCCAATGATGCCATCTCCAACGAGGTGATCTATTTCACCGGCGACGGCAGCAACCCGCGTTTCTATCGTTTCAGTGACCTGAGCGGCGAGATCACCTCTATCTCCTATGTCTTCGATATCAGCCACAACAGCACCGATCCGGCTGCTATCGTGGACGTGGACTACGCGCGTAACTTCCTGCCCGCGGGGAGTGAGGCCAACAACGGCAGCCTCAACTTTGTGGGTTACTTTACCACCCCCAGTGAATCGGCGGCGCCGTCGGCGACACCGATTGCGAACGGGGTTTCCAGGTGGCGAATGACCTTCAACGTGGAGGATTTCAATATTTCCACGGGAAACTACAACTTACCATCAACCGGGAACATGAATTATACTCTCACGATCACGGTCAACGATGTCGAAGGAAATCAGGAAACCCTGACCAAAAGTTTGACCGTCGTGGTTCCTTAACATGAATGAGTACTTGATTTCGTCCCTAGACCAGCAATGGAAGAAAGACCCTACCTCCAGGGTCTTTTTTCGTCTGGCCGAGGAATACCGCAAAGGCAAAGCCTATGACAAGGCGATTGAGGTGTGTCGGGCGGGCATCGAGCACCACCCGAATTACCTGCCGGCCTTGATTTGTCTGGGCCGCAGCTATCGGGAATTCGGTCTGCCGGCCGAGGCGGAAGATGTATTCGCCAGGGCGCTTGCCGCGGCCCCCGACAACGCCCATGCGCTTCGCGGGCTGGGTCATATCTGCTTTGAGCAGGGACGACTTGAAGAGGCCGCGCGCTATTTGGAAATGCTGGTCCTCTACGAACCGACCGACGAGCCGGCCCAGGCCAGACTGGAGGAAATTCGCGCCGCATCGGCCGGTGGACAGGCTGAAACTGGAATCGATGTGGATGAGACTGCTGACGATCAACTGGACGCAACGGTTTCGGATGCCGAAATGCTGCACCTGGGTGAAGCGGACGAGGAACCCGAAGTCCAGGTGGAATCCCCGGCTGAGCCTTTGGAAACAGAGGTTGACGATGATGTTCCTATCACCCTGGAACTTCCCGATGATTTCGATGAGGAAGAGGATGACAATGACGCCACCTTGATCCTGGATGAGTCGGAGCTTTTGGAAGAACGGTCGGAGGAGGGTGCGGGGGAAACCCCGTTAACAGAACCGGTCGAGGATGAGGAGTTGCCCGCGATCACTTCCGCGGCAAACGCTGAACCTGCTTCCGTTGAGAGCGAACCCTTTGATGAGATCGATCTTGAATTCGCCCGTGCCCTGAAAGAAACTCAACCCGAGTCGGAAGTTCTCTTTCCGGATGTTTCCGCGGCGCCGCACGCGCCCGCCGCACCGCCGCCCATGTCCGAGGAGGATGAGATGCGGTTGACCGTCGGCCTGAAACACGAAAAGATGGAACACCTGGAGGCCGCTCAACATATCTATCGGGGGCTGCTGAATAAGTATCCGGGCGATAAAATTGTAAATGGTCATCTGGAGCGGGTTTCCGCCCTGCTCGATCGGGAGAAAAAGGCGCAGAAAAAGGCACGTTTGCTGTCGAATTGGTTGGATAAGATCAAAGGGGTTTATTATGTTCGCTAACCTCATCAAGGAGATCTGGACCACAACACCGGGTCTAAAAAACCTTTTACTGACCGGTGTCGACGGCATTGTTATCGAAAAACAAAGCGACAGCGAAGAAGACGAGTTCATTGCCGCCGAGGCCGCCAACCTGATCAAGGAATGCCAACGCTTCGGGCATGAACTGGGGTCGGGCGAGTTGCAATTCCTGACATCGCAATACGAAAACCTGATTATTGCCATCCAAATGGTAACCGATGAATATTTTCTCCTGGGTCTGGTGGAGGATGCCAAACATCTGGGAATGGTGCGTTATCGCTTCAATCTCAAGGCGTACGAATGGTACTCCGCGATCGCCTAGGCAAAGTGGTTCCCCTGGTTGGCGAAATAGGCTAAGATGCCGCTAAGGGCACACCACCGGGAGAAAGGCGACCAACCGCCGGAAGCCCTGCTTTGAGTTGATTCGAGAGAAGGAAAACATGGAATTCAATGAATTGAAAGAGCTGATCGAACTCTTTTCCAAAAGCGAGATTGGTAAATTGGAATTGAACCGGGAAGGTTTCAATCTAAAGCTTAACAAACCCCGTGAACGCGTGGTTTCCATTCAATCGGGAGAACCGGTTGTCGCGGCGCCTGTAACGACCGCGCCCACGCCTGAGCCGGCGGCCGAGGAAGATATCGATTCCCGCTACACCTATGTGACCTCCCCGATTGTCGGCACCTTCTACCGGTCGCCCAATCCCAAGGCAGACCCTTTTGCTGAGGTCGGGGATCGGGTTACCAAGGGTCAAACCCTCTGCATTGTGGAAGCAATGAAACTGATGAACGAAATCCAGGCCGACAGCCCGGGCGTTATCGCTAAATTCCTTGTCGAGAACGGTGAAGGCGTTGAATTCGGCCAGAAGCTCATCGCCCTCGATATTGCTTGAGCCCGGAGTTGACCATGTTTAAAAAAATCCTTATCGCGAACCGCGGTGAAATCGCGCTTCGCATTATCTGGGCGTGCAAGGATCTGGGCATTTCTACCGTGGCCGTGTACTCGGAGGCTGACGAACTTGCCTTGCACCGCCGCTTTGCCGACGAAGACGTTTGTATCGGACCGGCGCCGTCCGCCCAAAGCTACCTGAATATACCGGCCATCATTTCCGCGGCGGAGATCTCCGGCGCCGAGGCGATTCACCCGGGTTACGGCTTCCTTTCCGAGAATGCCCACTTCATTGAAGTTGCCGAATCCTGCGGTTTGCAGTTCATCGGCCCTTCACCCGACTCCATTCGCGCCATGGGAGATAAGGCTCAAGCCAGGAAAACCATGATCGAGGCCGGGGTTCCCGTATTGCCCGGCTCGGACGGACCTATTTCCGGCTTGGAAGAAGCCGTCAAAGTGGCTCGCGAGATCGGCTTGCCGGTAATCATCAAAGCCAGCGCCGGCGGCGGGGGTCGCGGCATGCGGGTGGTACACCGGGAAGAGGACCTGGAAAAGCAGATTTCCACCGCCCAAAGCGAGGCGGAGATTGCCTTCGGCAACGGCGAGGTCTACATCGAAAAGTTTCTCACCGGTCCTCGGCACATCGAGATCCAAATCCTGGCCGATCACTTCGGCAACACGCTGCATCTGGGTGAACGCGAATGCAGTATCCAGCGCCGTCACCAGAAGGTTATCGAGGAAGCGCCCTCGCCCGTTCTGGATGAGAAAACGCGCAAAAAAATGGGCGAGGCCGCCGTGCTGGCGGCCAAGGCTACCGATTATCGGGGCGCGGGGACCGTGGAATTTCTCTACGATGAAGACGGCTCCTTCTATTTCATGGAAATGAACACCAGGATCCAGGTGGAACACGGTGTTACCGAACTGGTGACCGGCTTGGATCTGGTGAAGTGGCAGATTCGCATTGCCGCAGGCGCTACCCTCTCGGTGAAACAGGAGGACGTACGGTTGAAAGGGCACGCCGTGGAATGCCGCATCAACGCCGAAGACCCGGTCAATTTCCGGCCCTCGCCCGGCTTGATCGACTATTTCCACCTGCCCGGCGGACCCGGCGTCCGCGTGGATTCCGCCGCTTATGCCGGCTATCGTGTGCCGCCCCATTATGACTCCATGATTGCCAAACTGATGACCTTCGGGGCCGACCGTGAGGAAGCCCTGGCCAGAATGCGCCGCGCTCTCGGCTTTACCGTGATCGAGGGCATCTCCACCAACCTGACACTCCACCAGAAGATCCTGGAAGATCCGGACTTCATCAAGGCTAATTTCTCAACGCAATTCCTGGACGCTTTTCTTAAGAACTGACACCCGGTGATTACCGCTTGGGTGCGGGGGTGACCGTGACGGCCAATATCTACCTGATTGGTTTCATGGGTGCGGGCAAGAGCACCATCGGCCCCACCCTCGCCAAAGCACTTGACCTGGTGTATCTTGACCTCGATTCACTTGTGGTCCATGCGGCCGGTATGTCCATCCCCGAAATCTTTGCGCGACAAGGTGAACCCGCCTTTCGCAAGATGGAAGAAGAAGAACTTCGCAAGGTAGAAGGTCCCGCCCTGATCAGCTTGGGCGGGGGCGCATTTATGACCGGAGGCGTGCGGGAATATATCCGGCAAACCGGGCTGTCTATCTATTTGGACTGGCCCCTGGAGGTACTTCGCAACCGTGTGAAAAACGACCCCAACCGGCCTCTTGCCCGGGATCCGGAACAATTCGCCGCGCTCTTTCACAAGCGCCTGCCAACCTACCGACAGGCCGATCTGGTCTGGAAATCGCAACCTCCCCATCGCGCCGATCCACAACAGGTGGTGGACGCGCTTGTGGAAGCTATCCGCAACACCGACACAACGACGTGATTTGACTAACGTTGTACCGATCAAACCATTGACATTCGAGGCCGGTACGTTTAGTCTGTTGTTAATGGACTGCCCAAAAATTAGGGGGATCAGTGAGCAAGAAGCTAGGAGAGCTGCTCGTCAAAGCAGGCATGTTGACAGCAGAGCAACTTGAAGAAGCCATCAAGGTTCAGAGCGAAGATGGCGGCCGACTTGGTGGTACGCTGATCAAGCTGGGTTTTGTCAAAGAAGACGAGATCACCCAGTTCCTAAGCAAGCAATACGGGGTGCCCGCAATCAACCTGGCCAACCTACAGGTTGAATCATCGGTTGTCAAGTTGGTGCCTTCCGATGTGGCCCGGAAATATCAGGTATTACCCATCAGTCGTCAGGGCGCCACCTTGACCCTGGCCATGATCGATCCCACCAACGTGTTCGCCATGGACGACATCAAGTTCATGACCGGTTACAACGTGGAACCCGTGGTCGCCAGCGAGTTGGCCATTGCCGAGTCGCTTAACCAGTTCTACGGCAGCGATACTTCCATCGAGCTTAAAAAAGTGTTCGACATGCAGATGGAAGAGGAAGAATGGGGCGAAGAAGCCGATTCAGAAATGGAAGTCATCGAGGAAGAGGAAGAGATCGATGTCAACTCTCTCCAAGATTCCTCGGAACAGGCGCCCGTGGTCAAGCTGGTCAACATTATGCTTACCGATGCGGTTAAAAAAGGCGCCAGCGATATTCACGTGGAACCTTACGAGAAGGAGTTTCGCGTCCGTTTCCGCATTGACGGCACCCTGCACGAACAAATGAACCCGCCCCTCAAGATGCGCGACGCCATCATCAGCCGCATCAAAATTCTCTCCAAGCTGGATATTTCGGAAAAGCGCCTGCCCCAAGACGGCCGCATCAAGCTGAAGATGAATCTGGACGGCCGTCGTAAAGAATTGGATTATCGCGTCTCCATCCTGCCCACGCTGTTCGGTGAAAAGGTCGTCATGCGTTTGCTGGACCAGGACAACCTGATGCTTGACATGACCAAGCTGGGTTTCGAGTCGCACTCGTTGGACATTTTTACCAGCGCCATCGACCGTCCCTGGGGTATGGTCCTGGTAACCGGTCCCACGGGCAGCGGCAAAACCAATACGCTCTACTCGGGCATGCAACGGTTGAACACGCCTACCACGAATATCATGACCGCCGAGGATCCCGTGGAATTCAACATGGCCGGCATCAACCAGGTCCAGGTTCGGGAGAATATCGGCCTGAACTTCGCCGCCGCCCTGCGCTCGTTCTTGAGGCAGGATCCCGACATCGTCCTGGTGGGCGAGATTCGCGACTTCGAAACGGCTGAAATCGCCATCAAGGCCGCGCTTACCGGTCACCTCGTGCTCAGCACCCTGCACACCAATGACGCACCCAGCACCATCAACCGTTTGATGAATATGGGTATCGAACCCTTCCTGGTGGCCACCTCGGTCCACTGTATCGTGGCCCAACGCCTGGCCCGTCGTGTTTGCAAAGAGTGCAAACAAGCCGTCGAGATTCCCGTGCAAGCCCTGATCGATATCGGCATGACGCCCGAGGAAGCCGAGTCCGCAACTATTTACGAGGGTCGCGGCTGCGCGGTCTGCAACGGCACCGGAAACAAAGGTCGCGTGGGCTTGTTTGAAGTGATGGATGTCAATGATGCCGTAAAAGACATGATTCTGACCGGCGCCAACTCTATCGAATTACGCGAAACCGCCGTTGAAGAAGGTATGATTACCTTGAGGCGTAGCGGAATCCACAAGATTCTCGCCGGTTTGGCCTCGATCGAAGAAGTCTGTAAGGAAACCGTGTTGTGAGGTTGATGCGATGACCGTTACCCTTTCTCAATTGCTCAAAACCATGGTGGAACAAAACGGGTCCGACCTCCACATCACCACCAACTCGCCCCCGCAGATCCGCGTAGACGGTCGCCTGATTCCACTGAAATCGCCGCCCCTTTCCGCCAGTGAAACCAAGCAACTGTGCTATTCCGTTTTAACCGACGCCCAGAAACACCGTCTGGAAGAAGATCTGGAGATTGACCTTTCCTTCGGGGTCAAGGGCCTGTCACGGTTTCGCGCCAACGTCTTCAACCAGAAGGGCGCTATCGCCGGGGTATTTCGCTCCATTCCCTCGGTGGTGCCCGCCATGTCCGAATTGGGCCTGCCCCCGGTGGTCAATAAGTTATGCGACAAGCCGCGTGGGCTGGTTCTGGTAACCGGGCCCACGGGTTCGGGTAAGTCCACCACCCTGGCCGCCATGATCGACAAAATCAATACCGAGCGGCACAGCCATATCCTGACCATCGAGGACCCTATTGAATTCCTCCACCAACACAAGAGTTGCGTGGTCAACCAACGGGAAATTCACGCGGATACCACTGCTTTCGGCTCGGCCTTGCGTTCCGCTCTTCGCCAGGATCCCGATGTCATCCTCATCGGGGAGATGCGCGACCTGGAGACCATGGAAACCGCCATTACCATTGCGGAAACCGGTCACCTCACCTTTGCCACCCTGCACACCAATTCGGCCGCGGAAACCATCAACCGTTTGATCGACTCCTTCCCCGCTCACCAACAGGCGCAGGTTCGCGCACAGCTCAGCCTGGCGCTTGAAGGCATTCTCTGTCAGACATTGCTGCCGCGCGCATCGGGTAAGGGCCGCATCCTGATCATGGAAATCCTGATCCCCGACAGCGCCATCCGCAACCTCATTCGCCAGGACAAGATTCACCAAATCTACTCGGCCATGCAGGCGGGTCAGCAAAGGCACGGCATGCAGACATTCAACCAGGCCCTTGCCACGGCCTATTTCAAGAAACAAATCACCATGGAAGTTGCCTTGCGAACCAGTTCCAGCGAAGAGGAACTGAAAGAAATGATTGAACGAGGCGCCGGTCTGGTAGAGCACGCGGAACGGACGCCTCGCCAACGAACGCGCTATAAGTAGTACCGGAGTGTGACTGATGGCCAAATATGTCTGGAAGGGAAAAACTAAAGCAGGTGAAAACCAACGCGGCGTTCTCGTTGCTCGCACCAAGGAAGAAGCGGAAACCATGCTTCGCCAAAGGCAGATCACGGTTTCCTCCGTGCGGCAACAGAGCGCGGAAATCAGACTCCCCACCTTCGGCGGCGGGGTCAAACCCAAGCAATTGGCCATTTTTACCCGACAGTTTTCCGTGATGATCGATGCGGGTCTGCCCCTGATCCAGTGTTTGGAAATCCTGGGCTCCCAACAGGAAAACCCGGTATTCGCCAACGTCATCACCCAGGTTCGGGGCGATGTGGAAAGCGGTTCCACGCTTTCCGACGCCATGCGCAAACACCCCAAGGTCTTCGATTCACTGTATACGAACATGATCGCCGCCGGTGAGGCGGGCGGTATTCTGGACCAGATCCTGGAGCGCCTGTCAAACTATATCGAAAAAGCCGTGAAGCTGAAGTCCCAGGTGAAATCGGCGCTCATGTATCCGGCCATCGTGTGCCTGGTTGCTTTGGCCGTTGTCATGATCATCATGTACAAGGTGATTCCCACCTTCGCCGCCATGTTCGCCTCCGCGGGGAACCAACTGCCCTGGCCCACCCGGGTGACGATGGGCACCTCCAAGTTCATTGAATCCTATATGATCTTCATTCTCATCGTGCTGGCGATGGTCGCCTGGGCCCTCAAGAAATACCACGATACCTATCACGGCCGACGCGTATTGGACAGGCTGCTGCTCAAATTTCCCGTGGTCGGCGACCTGCTCCAAAAGATCGCCATTTCCCGGTTCTGCCGAACCCTCAGCACCTTGATTGCCGCCGGTGTGCCCTTGCTGGACGGCCTGGAAATTACCGCGCGAACATCCGGGAACGCCATCATCGAGGACGGTCTTATGGCCGTGAAAAAGGAAATCGAGGAAGGGAAGACCATTTCCGAACCCTTGGGCAAGATACCCGTGTTCCCGTCGATGGTGGTCTCCATGATCAGCGTCGGTGAATCCACCGGCGCCTTGGACACCATGATGTCCAAAATCGCCGACTTCTACGAGGACGAGGTTGACGTGGCCGTGGCCACCTTGATGAGCATGTTGGAACCCATCCTGATCGTGGGTTTGGGTGTCGTCATCGGCTTTATCGTGATTTCGCTTTACCTGCCCATCTTCATGATGGCGCAGAACGCCTGATTCCTATCTCCCCGGGACCCTCATCCCGGGGAGCTTCGGCACGACATCCATGTACGGACGGCTTCTCTCACTCATTGTTTTCCGCCTCATTCTGTTGTGCCTGGTCATGGTTTACCAACTGCTGGCGCTGGCCGTTCGCTATCCGCCGCTGGCCTTTGACGCCGTTCTGTACACCATGGTGGCGCTCAGTATTCTCAGCGGTTTGTATTCGGTGTACCTGAAATATCGCTGGACACCCGCGCGTACGGCCAACTTCGTCTTTGTTCAATTCATCGTGGATATTCTGGCCATCAGCGTCCTGGTTGCGGTAACCGGCGGTGTCGACAGCCAACTCAAGTTCGCCTACCTGATTATCATCCTGTTATCCGCCTTGTTCCTTGAACGCAGCACCATTTACGTGTTGACCATTCTGTCACTGGCTTTGTACTTCCTCACCCTGAATCTGGTCCAGTTCATTTTATTAGGCGTCAATCCCTTCGAGAACGTCTGGGTTCTTTCCAACCGGATCAGTCAGACCACCATCAGCCAGTTCGTGATTTGCTTTCTAACCGCCCTGCTCAGCGGATTCATGCAGGTGACGTACCGCTCAGGACGCCAGACCATGTTGACCCAGGAAGCCCGCATCCGCTCACTGCGCATCATGCATCGCAAGATCATCGAAACCCTGCCCAGCGGCCTGGTAACCTGTGAGCGCGGCGGGCAGATCATCTTCATCAATGCCATGGGCTGCCGCTTGTTGCAATTAGACGTCAACAAGGCCATGGACGCCAACGCCTGGCAGTTATTCGCCTTTCAGCCGGACAGCATCACCGAAATCAGGAGAACCGGGAAACGCAGTCGCTTGGAAACCCGCGTTTCGGTGGGCCACTCCAGGCGTATCATGGGTATCTCATACAGCCCCATGGAGCTGGAATCCGGCGGTTCCGGCTACCTGATCATTTTTCAGGACCTGACCGAAATCAAGATGTTGGAGGCGCGCAAACTGATGGACGACCGCATGGCGGCTATTGGAAAAATGGCCGCGGGCGTGGCTCATGAAATCCGAAATCCCCTGGCTTCGATCAGCGGCAGCGTGCAGGTTCTCAAGGAATTGATGCCCGAGGGCGATGAAGCCGCCGACGACCTGGCCGACATCGTCACCAGGGAGACCAATCGATTAAACCGAATCATCTCTGAATTCCTGGCTTATACCCGACCGGCGCCGCCGCCCGATCTGAAACCCATCGACCTGAAAACCTGTGTTTACGATTTCGTCCGCCTCACACGCAACGATAAACGCATGGAGGACTTGAGCATCGAGACCGAGTTCACCGATCAGCCCGCGGTCATTTTGGGCGATGAATCCCAATTGAACCAGGTATTTTGGAACCTTGTTCGCAACAGCTTTCACGCCTGTAGGGAAAACGGACAGGTCAAGGTTTCCGTGCTTCATCGCGATGAGGACATCATCCTGTCATTTATCGATAACGGCATCGGAATGACGGAGTCCCAACTCAAAGACCTGTTCACCCCGTTCCAAAGCTTCAGTCAGACCGGCACGGGCCTTGGGATGAACATTGTCTACGATATTATCCAGATCCACCATGGTAACATCAAGGTATACAGTAAACCCGGTAAGGGAACCAAAGTTGAAATGACCTTCTCCAGTTACGAAGAGTGAGCACTATGACCAACACCATCCTTGTGATTGACGACGAAAAGAGCATGATCAAATTTTTCGAGGTGACTCTCACTCGCGAGGGCTACCGCGTGCTTACCGGCGGTTCCGTTCAGGAAGGACTGGCTCTCATTCAAGGAGAGGATTTCGACCTGCTGCTCTCCGATATTCGTCTGGGCGACGGCCAGGGCCTGGATTTGCTGGCGGCGTGTAAGGAAAAGGACCCGGATATCCCGGTGATTATGATGACGGCCTACGCCAGCCCGGAAACCGCGGTTGAGGCCATGAAACTGGGCGCGGTCGACTATATCACCAAGCCTTTCAATGTGGACGAGGTACGTGTGGTGGTGCGCAACAACCTGCGCACTCGTAAGCTGATCAACGAAAACCGGGAACTGAAGAAACAGTTGAAGAAGGACAAGACCAACAATCTGGTCTTTCAATCCGAACGCATGCGCAAGCTGATCGAAACCCTGGACCGGGTCGCCCGGCTGGACACCACCATTCTGATCACGGGAGAGAGCGGCACGGGTAAAGAGTTGATCATGAAATATATCCACCAGAACTCCTCTCGGGCGGACAAACCCTTCGTATCGGTGAACTGCGGCGCGCTGCCGGAGTCCCTGTTCGAAAGCGAGCTTTTCGGTTACGAGAAGGGCGCGTTTACGGGTGCGGACAAACGCCGTGAGGGTTTGTTCGAGAGCGCCCGGGGCGGCACCATCTTCCTCGATGAAATGGGCGAGATGCCCCTGCAAATGCAGATCAAACTACTGCGGGTATTGCAGGAAAAATCCATTCGCAGAGTGGGCGGGACCGAGGAGATCCCGGTCGATTTTCGATTGGTGGCCGCCACCAACCGCAACCTGGAAAAAGATGTGGCCGAGGGCAACTTCCGCGAGGATCTCTACTACCGCATCAACGTGGTGCCCGTGCAATTGCCGGCGTTACGCGAACGCCGCGAGGACATCTTCCCGCTGATTCGCTTCTTCATGGAGAAGTTCTGCGCGCAATGCGGCGAAGAGACCAAGGAAATCGATGGTGAGGCCATGGCGAGCCTGGACACCTACCGCTGGCCGGGCAACGTACGCGAACTGGAAAACACCATCGAGCGCATCGTCGCGCTGACGCCCGGGACCATCATCGGCGTGGAGAACCTGCCGCCGCACATTCAAAACAGCAGTTCCAAACCGGAGGAGAGCAGTATTCACATCTCGCCGGGCGGCATCGACCTGGAAGGCTATTTGGACGGCCTGCGCTTCAAGTATATGAAGAAGAGCCTGGAAATGACGGACGGCGTCCAATCCAAAAGCTGCGACCTGTTGGGCATGACCTTCCGTTCCTTCCGCTACTACCTGGCCAAGGGCAAGGAAAGAGGCTTTTTCGACTGATGCCGGCGGTCATGTATCGTAATAAACCAGTTCCCAGCCGTGAAACACCAGGACGGGACAGATCCAGGTGACGTTTTCGCCGAAATGGGCCAACCTGGGGTCTTGCTTGTACTTCACGAGCTGTCCTTTGGCCTCATTAATCGCGTCCTTGAGCAGGTCTTCGGTCAATTCGCTACGTTTAAAGTATTTCAACTCGATCAGATAACCGTAACGGATCTCGGGGTACCGGGCCGTGAACGGCTCCAGGAATATATCGCAAAAACCTTTGTTTAACTCGTGTTCCGAACGAGCCAGGAAGAAATCGAAAGTACACAGATAGGCCAGAAGGAACCCCTGAATGACCTTCTCGCCGTTCATGAAATCGCGAATGGCGGTTTGGGTGCGTACGGCATCGGCCAGGGTTTGAAAGAAGGGCTTCCAATCACCGTGACGCGCCATGGTCGCGAGCTGGTTTTCCAATTTCATAACTTGCAGGCGAAATACGTCGTTCTCCAGCCAGGCGGTGCGCAAGTAATCGTACATGGAGGCGGTGACGGTTCGATTGGGAATACGCAGCTTGTGGCTCAGGCTGTCGCCGGTGGTGTCGAAGGTCAACAGCCCCAGAAAATAAAGCAGGGAAACAAAGTTCTCTGTTCGGGTTACCCGCTCCAGGGGGAAACCCGGGACCACTTTTGAAGATACGCTGCCCTCATCGATAACGCGTTTCAACAAATTGAAATTACCGTTCAACCGGTTCTGGACTTGAATCAGATGGTGCAACTTGTGATAGTCAGTGCGCACATTTAAGTCGATGAGCTCATCGGGCATCCTTTGGAAGCGCGTTACGGCACGCGTGAAGTACAGCACCATATCGGGATTATAGATTTCTTCGGGGTCGATTTTGGTGAAGTGATATCCGCCGTACCATTCCCGCATCACATCGATCACTTCATCCATGGACATGCCCAGAAGCCCGGGGATATCATAGATTTTCAGGGTTTGAACGACTTCGGCCTCCGTGAAGCCCGCGAAGGCTTGGAATTGAGGCTCCAAACTGATCTGTATGCCGATGTTGAAACCGCTGGTCACATCGTCCATGGTGACGGGGGACACCCCGGTGATAAACAGCCGCGACAGGCCTGACCGGGGACGATCGGTGCCGAGTTTGAGGACGTTGAAGAAGTACCGGAAGAACCCGACGCCATGGGTCAGGTGGTGGTACTGCGCTTCGCCTCGGGTGCTCAGGATGGTATTGGCAAAGTTGTCGTATTCATCGATGAACACATACAATTTAAGGTTATGCGTTCGGCAATAGGTAAAGACGGCGTCCAAACGGTCACCCGCGTTGGTCAACCCATGCATCCTTTCGATAAAGTCGGCCTTGAAATCCTCACGGTAGCGATCCAGAAAATCGTCGAAATTGGTTTTGGCATGCTGCTCGAAAGAGGCTTCTACCTTATCCGGCTCAGGGTTGACGGCAGCGAAGTTGAAAGAAAGAACCAGGTATTGGTTTTTTTCGGCGGTGGGATTCGCCCCGATCCATGAATCGCCGAACCACTTCTCGAATTCATCAGCGAAGAAGCGGTCATAATAGGCATAAAGGGTGGAGATGATCAGGGATTTGCCCGAGCGCCTCGGCCGGAGGAAAAACAGGTAGTTACCGGCTTCCTCCAGTTCCGCGATGAACCGGGTCTTGTCCACATAGGTCATCTTCTCTTCGCGGATACGGGTATAATCCGCCACTCCGTAGGGGATTTTGGGCAGTCGGTTGGTCATAGATTCCCTCGAAAAAACCATCCTAACAACTATTCTAACAGTAGTCCTCGGATATATTCCGGGGTAATCGCATCATCGATGATCAGTCGAGTATGTGATATCCGGTTTGCCTTTAGCAGATGCCGTGTTCGGCTTGATCAACTGCCCGTGCACCTCGACACTTCCTGGTTTTTTACCCGGAACAAGGTTTAACCCCGACGTACAAGGACCATTTCCCGGCCGAACAAGCTTGTACCCTTACAGACAACCGTCTTTTGGATCCGGAAGAAGGATGTCGCCCCGGTGACATCCTTCTATTCGCTTCGGAAGAAGGATGGGCCCGTCCAAATAACAACCTATCCGATCCGAAACCATCATTGACCCGTCCCGACAACGACGTTTTGATTTCAATATGGAGATCGCCCCCGGTGCACATCTGCATATTTGCATATCCCGGGCATTGTCGAACCGGTCATAACCTTCTCGGCGTTTCGTTTCGAGGTTCTCGGGGTGGAAACAGTGACGTCTTTCGCAGAATTCGGCGTTATCGGTGTAGCTCCACCCACCTTCCAATGCAAATACGGGCCGACTCGGACAGGACGATCGACGGTCGGTGGTGAATTCGTCGATGTCAGAGTGGGTATAAGCTTCTTCGGCGTAGAATATAGGGATGTGCCCGGAGGTCGATGCATCTTTTGAGAGAAAAATGCCGATGTGCAAATCGCGTTAAGATACTGGTAATGATAGTTCAATGTGTTATGCGGCGCGGTGTCGCGCTCTAATGCCGTGTGCATGGTGCTGCATTTTATGTTTCGCACAAGCACAACTTTCAAACAACTGAAGCAATCGCCGTTCCCGGTCTTTGTTTCACGGGCTGCCCCTGATAGAATGGTTCATTCCATGAGGAGGCTGAGAGCATGGCCGATTTCGTTCTGTACAGCTACTGGCGCAGTTCCTGTTCCTACCGGGTTCGCATTGCCCTGGAATTGAAAGAGCAGGCTTACGAATACCGCGGGGTTCACCTGGTGCGCGACGGCGGCGAGCAGCACCGCTCTGACTATCGTCAGTTAAACCCCATGGGCCAGGTGCCTTACCTGATTCACAAGAATGTGGGTCTGGCGCAATCCATGGCCGCGATCGAATATCTGGATGCCGTCCATCCCCAGCCTCGCCTGATCCCCACCGATCCCGTGGACGGCGCGCGCGTGCGTCAACTCTGCGAGATGATCAACACCGGCATCCAACCGCTCCAGAACCTGGGCGTTTTGCAGTACCTGGGTCGACATCACGACCTGGACGGCGAGGGTAAAGCCGGATGGTCGCGCCACTGGATGGAGCTGGGCTTCAGCGCCTTCGAGCGCGAATTGGAAACCCACGCGGGCAAGTTTTGCTTCGGCGATACGCCGACCGCCGCCGATTGCTTCCTGATTCCCCAGGTCTACAATGCCCGCCGCTTCAAGCTGGACCTGGGCGCCTTTCCACATATAACGCGCATTACCGAAACCTGTGAGGCCATGCCGGCCTTCAAACGCGCCGAGCCCTCCGTACAACCGGACGCTCAGGCCTGATCGCTTCAAGGAAGGTTTATGTCCTCTGACGAAAAGACATTCAACGATCCCAAACTGGCCATCAACAAGGTCTATACCAAAACCGGCGATAAGGGCAAAACCAGCCTGGTGGGCGGTCAACGCGTCGCCAAGAACAGTGCCCGTATCGAAACCTACGGCACGGTAGACGAATTGGGCGCGTTTGTAGGCTCCCTTGCCGTCAGTGTCGCTCGGGACCTTCCCGACGGCGACGACAAGACCTGGTTCGCCGGGGTGTTGCTGCGGATTCAGCACCAACTGTTCAACCTGGGGTCCATCCTGGCCACCTTGCCTCAAGATATTCATCCCAAGCAGCCGCGTATCCTGCCGGCGGACATCGAACGCCTGGAGAAGGACATCGACCGCTGTAACGAGGCGCTTCCTCCTCTGCGCAGTTTCGTCCTGGCCGGGGGCAGTCGCGCCAATACCGACCTGCACATCTGCCGCACCGTCTGCCGCCGCCTGGAACGCTTGCTGGTAGCGCTGACGACCGATGAAGAGGTCGATAAGGACGCCGTCAGTTATATCAACCGCCTCAGCGACGCCTTTTTCGTCTGGAGCCGCTGGGTCAATGTCCTCCTGGATCAACCCGAGGTGCTCTGGCAGCCCAACCTGGGTACCGGAGACTCATGAGACTGTTTTCCTGGAATGTCAACGGTATCCGCGCCGCCGCTCGCAAAGGGTTTTTGGATTGGTTCACGGCTCACAATCCCGATATTGTCAGCCTGCAGGAACTGAAAGCTAAACCCGAACAACTGGACGAAGCCTTAAAATCGCCGTCGGGTTACCACGCCGCCTGGTGTTGCGCCCGAAAACCCGGTTACAGCGGGGTCGCCGTCTTTACCAGGCAAAAGCCGGACCTGGTGGCAGTCGGTTGCGGCGTACCCGAATACGATGCGGAAGGTCGCGTCCTGCGCGTGGATCTCGGCGACCTGACCGTGGTCAATATCTACTTCCCGCATTCCCGCCGCGACCTTTCCCGCCTGGATTTCAAAATGGCCTTCTGTGAATATATCCTGTCGTGGCTGAAGAAGTTGAAGGCCGAGAGGCCCAACCTGGTGGTGTGCGGCGACTACAATACAGCCCATAAAGACCTGGACCTGACCCACTACAAAACCAATCGCAAGAACGCGGGTTTCCTGCCCGTCGAGCGGGAGTGGATGGACCGCTTCCTGGCTCATGGTTTTCACGACGTCTTCCGGGAGCGTCACCCGGACGAGTCGGGTCACCATACCTGGTGGAGTAACCGCAAGGGCGTGCGCGAGAAGAACGTGGGTTGGCGGATCGACTATCACTGCGTTGCCGATGTGCTGCTGGATCGGGTGGTCGACGTGGGTCACCAGCAGGAAGTTTTGGGTTCCGATCACTGCCCGGTCTACCTGGAACTGGCCGACTGAGACGCTTTGTTAACGTTTCCGTGTCTGTAACAGAACTCCGCGATTCAGATTCATCCCTTACTTTCCATGGGGTTGCCCACGCTTGAACCTCCGGCCCCATACATGTGAATGCCGCTTCTTTCTACCCACTTTCCCACGCGATGCTCGTATAATGTCTTGCAAGCCCCTCGGCTATCCCTTTGTTTACGAGGTAATCGATGAACCTTTCCGGCAGAAAGGTAGGCGGCATCCGCATCGAAGAGCGTCTGGCCAGGGGCGGAATGGGCGAGGTCTACCTTGGTTTTCACGAAAAACTGAAACGCCGCGTTGCCGTGAAGACCGTCAGTGAACGCCGCCGACTCAAGGAGATGGCCCGCGCTCGTTTTATTCGCGAGGCCCGCGCCCTGTCCCTGCTGGACCATCCCAATATCTGCAAAATCTACGATTACCTGGAAGAGGAAGTGGGCGACCTGCTGGTGCTGGAATACATCCAGGGTCGCGGTTTGGAAGAACTGATCCAGGAGGGCATGACGCGCCCGCGTCAATTGGCTGTCGCCGAGCAGCTTTCCGACGCCCTGGCCGCCGCCCACGAGCGCGGCGTTATTCACCGGGATATCAAACCCAGCAACGTCATGGTCACCCCGGAGGGCGTGGTCAAGGTTCTGGACTTCGGCATCAGTCGCTTCGAAAGCGGCAATCCGGGAGTCTCCAATCCGCCCGCGGGGGATTTCGATGACTCGGGTCGTCACGGCGCCCTGCAAACCAGGGACGGCAGCCTGATGGGCACCCTTCCCTATATGAGCCCCGAGCAGGCGCGCGGCGATACGGCCACCGCCGCCAGCGATATGTACGCCCTGGGCCTGGTGCTTCAGCAGATGTTTACCGGAGAGCCGCCGTTCGACCCGGAACTGAGTTTCGGAACCCTATTGTACAAGGTGGGCAGCGCCGAGAGCAGGCCCTTCCGCGACCCCGACGAGAAGCTGCATCGCCTGGTCAACCGGCTCAAGGCGCCCGTCCCTGAAGCGCGGCCCGGCGCCCGCGACACCCACGACGCCCTGGTGGAGATTATCACCGGTCCCGTTCGCCGCCGACGTCGCCTGATGGCTTGGGCCGCCGTATCGGTCGTATTCGTCTTCGCGATCATCATGACCTGGCAGGCCGCCCGCATTCAGCAGGAGGCCCGCCGCGCCAACCGGGAAGCGGCCCGCGCCGGCATCGCCGCCAACACCGCCGATGAGGTCTCCGAGTTCCTGGTCAGCCTGTTCGAAATCGTCGACCCGGACGGCGCCCTGGGCAACAAGGTCACCGCCCGCGAGTTATTGGATCGCGGGGCGCAACGCCTGGACCAGTTCGACGGCCCGCCGCTGGAACGCGCCCGCTTGATGTTCACCATGGGGCGTATGTACCGCAAGCTGGGCCTGTTCGATTCAGCCGCGCCGTTCTTGGAGCAATCCCTCGCCTTGCGCCGCGACCACGCCGCCCTGAACGACCTGGATCTGGTCGACGGCATCACCGAACTGGCCGATTTGTACGCGCAACAAGACCGCTTCGAGGAAGCCGAGAGCCTGATCGAAGAAGCGCTGAAACGCCGCCGCGACCAGTTGGGGCCGGATCATGTGGGAGCTACAAGGGAACTGCTGACCGCGGCCGGCTTGGAATTCGCCAGGGGCAGGTACCAGGAGGGCCGCGAGTACGCGGAAAAAGCCCTGGCCTTATGTGAAAAGGCCTTGCCGGAGGACCATCCCCAAATAGGTGAGGCTCTGGCGGTGCTGGGCGGCATCCTAGACGGTTTGGGAGAAGACGCGGCCGCCCTGCGCGTCAGCCAACGCGCGGTCGCCATCTTGGAGAAGGCGCCCAACCAGGCGGGCCTGGTGGATGCTCTGAACGGCGTGGGTAAGATCCATAGCCAGGATGGGAACTGGGAGGAAGCGGAAGCGGTTTACCGACGCGCCCTGGAACAAGCCAAAGAGACGCTGGGCTCGGAACACCCGCGCGTGGGCGACCTGTTGAACAATATCGCCGTGCTCTATGACAATCAGGATAGATATAAAGAATCCATGGATTACCAGCTTCAAGCGTTGAAGGTTTGGGAGAAAGCCCTGGGTCCGGAACACAGCGCGATCGGTATGGCGCTGGGCAACCTGGCCTTGGGTCATCTGAGCTTGAAGGAACCGCAAAAAGCGCTGGAAAAAATGGAACGCAGCATTGCCATTCGAGAAAAAAAGGTCGGCGCCGATACACCCGTACTGGGTTGGGAATATATCATCAAGGCCCGCGCACTCGCTGCCCTGAAGCGAATGGACGCGGCCAGGGAAGCCTGGCGCCACGCCATCGACCTGGTCAAGGACAGCAACTCCGAATTGGAGATCATCACGGTGAACCTGGAGACGCTTGCCAATGAACTCCAGGAAGCAAAACATCTTGTGGATGCGGAAACGCTCTACCGCCGGGCGAACACCTGGTGGGATCGGGTGGAATCGGCGGACGGCGAGAACCAGGCAAGGAACTGCGAACAACTGGCCGTCATCCTGAGAGCCACGGGCCGAGAAGCAGAAGCGGAAAGCATGGAAGCCCAAGCCAAAGAATACAAAGACCGCCGGGAACGCGAAGGCGGCAGTTAAACAACGCTTCCATCGAGCGCCGGCTTCGAGGTATTCCCGGGAGCGCAGGCGTCCCGCCGGCTGCAAGCCGTCCATTTCGCCATGGCGAAATTAGGCGGCTTGTGTTTTGATAAATGATTCGAAACGATTGTGACCCCGGCCGCCTACCCCGGGCGGCCTCGACGGCATTGAAATGTGCCGCCTCGGCAAATTAAATGGACCGCCACGGCAGTAATTATATGGACCGGGGACCGCCCGGGGCAGCCCCCCTCTCCGGGAATCACGCCCGATTCCTCGATTCCGAAAGACAATGCGCCGGAAATCACCGCTGATTCCTCCATTCTGAAAGTCGGAATGGTGAAAATCAGTCCTGGTTTTCCGTGTTCGGGCTTTCGGAAGCGAGGAATCAGGACTGATTCTTAAGGGCGCGACTTGCTTAATCCAGGCATAAGTCCTTATTTCATAAACCACAACAACAGAAATCGAGCTATGGCGCCGGTTTTCCTCGCACAAGGGGAATGACAGGATATCAGCACAAACATATATGCAAGCTACAATCATATATATTCAAGGTAGAAACAATATGATCTATGTGGCGCCGGCCGGGAAAGAGCATTAAGATACCTCCTGAACGCGGCGCAAAAGCTGCCGTTGAAGTCAGGCAAAGGAGGTAATCATGCGCGTGTTGGATATCAGAAGCGATGCATATCGCGAGGAATGGTTGAACCGCATGCTGAAGACCGCCGTTCTGGAGGGGGAATTCGGCGCGGGTTTTCTGCCCCGAAACCTCGTCGATCGCGGAACCGCCTTGGGAAGCGCGCTCCCGGCGACCGTCGCGGCCAAGGTCCAAGCGTTGAGTTCCCGTCACCAACAGGTCCTGGCTTGCGATCGAAACCTGGCCGTACTGGGCAAATTGTGCCGCTCGTTCTGGCGAATGTTGCAGGCCCGGGCCGAGGTCTTGGGCCATTCCTCCGAGATCTTCAAAATCTACGGCCTGGACGCCTCCGGCAAGTTCCTGATCGCACGCTACAAGCGGGATTGGCTGAAATACGCCCGCACCTTGATCAAGGCGGAGGCGGTCGCGGTGGCCAGGGGTTATCCACCCATGAACCTTCCCGACATCACCGCCGTAGAAACGGCCCTGGCCGCTGCCGAGACCTCCTGCCAGGGCGTCGATCGCGCCGGCCTGGCTCATCAAGCCGTGTTGACCGACCTGAATGCGGCGCGCCGCCGGGTGGATGAACTGAGAGGCGATGTCTACGCCTACCTGCGCTTCGCCTTGCGCGGCCTGAGCCCTTCCCGTCGCCGCGAAATCCAACGCCGCTACGGTTTCATCTTCAGCGGCGATGTGGAACAAAACCCTGTAGCGTCAAGATATCGACTCGATCAACCGGAACCGACAAAGCCGGAACCAACCGCCCCAACTCCCCCGAGTCAGGAGGTAGAGGTCGATACGCCGGCATCGGAGGAACCGAAAACAACCGATTCCCAAGACCCAAGCCCGGAGGCGGAACCCACCGAACCCCGGCCCGACGCGGAAACCATAAATCCCACCGATGCTGAAAAGCCGCCCACGCCGTGCTCGCAAGACCCTCCCGCAAACCCCTCGGTTCCCTGTCAATCAAGGGACCCTTGAGCTTTTTCTCGCGGCAGACCGGCCGGGGGGTCCAACGGGGGATTTAAACGGACCGGCAGGCCGCCCGGGGTAGTCCGCCGGGCGGCTCTACGGGTTAAAACCGATACCCATCGGAAGCACGAGCCGATCTCCCACTCTTAATGATTACAAGTTGAATCGGGTTGACTAACGATTAGCGCTCCGGTAGGCTGGTAGAGCTTTACAAATGCATTAAAAAAGGAAATCAATTCGTGAATACCATTCATCCTCCGGCCAGGGGGAGATTACAATGCCTTTTTCTGGTGCCGCTTTTATGGATGGCCAGTTGCAGTTCTCCCACCCACCAATCAAAGAATCCACGTAGAGTGATCAAAAAAGCGTACCCATTCGGCCCTCCCGAGGAGCAACGCGAGGAGTTCTATTACTCGCTGAGCGATATCGACACCGACGGCGAACACATCTTCCTGAGAATCACGGAGACCGGGCTGATCGAACTGGATCCCGACGGTCGGCACATCAGAACTTTTGGGAAACCCGGCACAGGCCCCGCTTTTCTGACCACGGCAGTGGGCCAGGCCGTGACACCGGACCTGATTTGGATCATCGATTTCAGGCAGCGGCTCCTTTGCTTCGAACGCAACAGCGGCGAATTCCTTTATCGCCTGCACCTGGACGTCCCAAAGGGTAAGTTCAGCAACTATCTCGGCGGAAGCACCGCGACCAACACGCTGGTTGCCGTCGACCACAATCTACTGCTTCCCATGGGCCTGTCGCAAGATAGCCGAAACATCGCCACCCTTTTCGATGACCAGGGCACGGTGGTGAAGGACATCATGGACCCGGATTACAAAAGACCGCTCGGGAATGACATCCACACCTGGGGCCGGACCTTATGGGCTTATGCCGACGGGTATTGGTATTGTGCCTATATGCATGACCATAAGCTACTTAAATTCGATGCCGATTTCAATAAAGTCTATGAAGTGACCCTCAACACGCCTGACACACGGTGGTATGAGGATGCTGTCAATTACAACATATCGCAGGGCAATCATGGTTTTGTGCCTTATTTCTGGGACATCGCCCTGTTCGGAGACCATGTGTACTTGTTGTTCCAGGGTGGCATAGCCCAGTTTGAGAAAGCGACCGGCGCCTTTAAAAGAAACCTTGTGTACATTTACATGGCAGATCAATTGGTTAAAGATGAATGGAAATATTTGTCGTTGAATTTTACGACCTTTACGATTTTGAGAAATGGTCAGGTTATTCTGGCGACCGGTTCGCCGCAAGAGTTCAGTGATGATTTGTTCCAATCAAGCATTCTGGACAACTAATCAATCAAGGAGAAAATAATGAGAAAAAGCCAAATGACAAGCATCTTTCTTGTTGGTGTTGCCTGAATGCCACATGACCCGGGGTATTCCAAGGCGCTGCCCTTTTTGCCTTTGTTGCCGTCTTCCGATACCCCGAAGGGCGTTGTATACGACAGCCCCAGGTTGGTTGTGATGACACCGTCATCGCGGCCTACCTGGGGTAACGGCCCCCATTCCCCAACCTGCCCACATTCACGTATCGATACTTGACGAGATGCCGGGTTCCTGATACGGTTTTCATGCATTCTTAAACCTGATCGGCAGCCCGCCGGTGTTTTTTCGTTGCTATCTCATCAGCGTGGTGCTTCCGGCCAGTTCCAGCGTTCCAGGTAGATGTGCCATGTTCGGTACTTTCGAAGTTTGAAATCGCTGAGAAGCTCTCGGGCTCTTTCGTACGGCGGAATATCCTGTTGGGTCCATCTCGTCAATGGGGACGGGGTAATGCGGCCGTTATGCAGGATGATCAGTTGATCTTCTACAATCCCGGCAATTTGTCCGTGCGTAATTTTGGTAGCGATCAGTTTGCCCTGGTCATCAATGAACCTGGCTTCTATTTTTGAACCGATGTACAGTGTCGGCTTCATACCCGGCGCTTTGACGCCGACCTCATAACAGATAACCCATCCCCGGCTCATTGCGCCGAAAAAGACCGGAGTAGGCGAATATACAAGTTCTTGCCTCTTCATAAAGGGTTTTTCGGCAAGGGGGTAGGTGGGTTTGCCTGCGGGCGAAGGCGGCGTCACCCCGGGAATCACGAAATAAGGATAATGGCCTGGTGTGGCGGCATCCGCGTTCCGACGATCGATTTCGGGCGTGACGGCAAAAATTTTGTCTGGGATTCCGCTCCATAAAGCAAAAAGGCGACCTTGTTTCACAGTAATCCAGGCTTTAAGCGCTGGTGCGTGGGATGGTTTACGAAAAAGATGCCGCTTTGATCCAAAGTCGTACAACAACTTCGGGTAGGATCTCTTTAAGTTGGGAATGATAACACCCAAAACCCGGTCATCATTCATGACCGATAGCTGATAATATTTGTCTTGGGATGACCACTCCAGATCCAGGTTTTCATTGAATATATACAGGCCCTCAGTATCCGCCACCCAAAATCGATTACCGGCTTTGACCGCTGATAAAACGGAAGCAAACGGCCCTTCAATAACTCGCGGCAAATGATTATCTTCGATCAGGAAGCAGCGATCTTTGGCGGGAATGATCAACACCGTATTGCTGATCCAGGGGTTTCCCCTTCGCCAATGACCGTATTCGGAGTAAAGCTGCCCCTCAATAGATTGGGAGATCAACCACAGCAGGAGAATCATATTTCGATGCACCATCCAACCGGACTTGCACAGGGTTCTTCCGGGTCCATCTCAAGCTTCGATTTGGGCATATGCTGGTTCGAATTCGCGAAAAGGCAAGTTAGAAAAAAGAAGAAAACCAGTAGGGGCTTTTTCATACCTCTCACTCCTTAATTAAAAGCTCTTTTGGGGAGAGCCGTTGGACCCCATAGGTTCAGTTCGCCATCTTGGAATTCCATCGTTATGTCCAAATAGTCTAGGAGATCCGGCAAGGGCTCCCCGCGATACCATACCGGCTCGTCGGTCATATTCACTTTCACCGGGGCCGGGTAATCGGCAAACAAATGGGAAATAAGTTCGTCGGCCGGCCCGTGGTAATTGATCGGGGCGTTATGAAAGCCCAGGCTGATGCGAACACTGTTTGTCTTCAAGATGGTCTCGAGCGTGTACAGGTTTCGCCAGGGCGGAAAAACACCGGAAATATTTCCGACACCCGGGTCGATCGGCAGTTGCAGAAAGGCGGCCAACGCTTCCCAATTACCCCTCCCGGGTTGCGGGTAGATGATGGATTTAGGCCCGGTGGACCGGGAGAGAATACCGAAGACTTTTAACGGCTTGCGGCGGTATTGGTCATGGCGCCCGGAATCGTTGACCAGTGTCAGCTTGTACTGATCGACCGCGATCACCGTACCGGCCGAGCCATCCGGCAGGACGATTTTGTTGCCCAACCTGATCGCGGTCAAACCGTCCTGGTGACGGACCAACCACATGGGTTCTTCCAGGTAGGGGAACACGCCGACCAGGTTGGCATCGTTCAAGGGGATGAATTCCGTCTGAAAATCCGCGACCCGCCTGGCGATCTCCTCGCGCAGGGGGTGCCTGGTCCCATTGAATTCAAATTTAAGAGGAAGGTCGACGGCCTCTTGGAGTTTTTCATACTCTGCATAAACGGTCGGTTCGAGGGTGATCTGTTCCGTCGTGTTGCGGTTCAACCTCAAGAGGCCTTCCACATCGCCGGCCCGATACAGTTTGTCGGCTAATTCCAAAGGTGTCATTGCCCTGTTCGGCGGGAAAAGAAAAAACATGCCGGCAATCAAGCCCATGACGCCGAACAAGAATCGTCGCCGGCGTATGCTTGCGGCCGGTACGCGCTCAGGCCCGTCGGGACGGGCTGAGATCGGCGCTACTGCCGAGGCCGGGATCGGTTCCGGCAGAAGGGGGTATTTTTCATCGGCGAAGGCGAGCGCCTTGGTGGTGTCGATGCACTTTTTGCCGTTTTCTTCCACCAGCAGTTGGGGATACTGCTGCAATGCCGCACGAAGCATGGAGGCCATCTGTTGCCTGGGGTTTTCGCATTTCCGATACCAATCGAATTTGTCCTCCGCCAGGCGGGCGACCTGCCCATAACTCACCTTTTGGCCGGGCGCCAACAAGCGCAAGACCTGAATGTACTGCGGCGCAGTTTCTTCGTAGGCCAAGTCGATACTCCCATTCCCCTTTACCCTAATGTTACATTAGGAGGCGTATCGATTTCAACAGAATGACAAGTCTCAGCGCCGAAGCCTTCTTTTTCGGCGAACGGCTTTGTAGTAATGGTCCGTTCCTTCCCACGGGACGCCGAGACGCTCCCCGCTCTTGTCCGAGCCGGACCTGCCGGCAGCGGAAATGTTCTGCCCGGGGTAATTATTGTAACTCGCTTTTATCAAGCCTGCTTTTTGGAGAATTCGGTTCCTTTACCCACTTTTTCTGCCTATTTATCCGATTTTTCTGTTGGCATCGATCCTATCCAGCTAAAAAATATCGGAGATGAAAAGCAGGCAAACAGGTAACAACCCACTATAACGTCGCGTTGGTGCCATGCCGGCGAAATGATCGGGATACCTGAAAGGTTGTGCCCATCCTACAGATGTGACATTGCCGTTAATGATCCGGCGGTTTGCCAGGCACGATGGAAAGCCGGACGAGTGAGGAGGACGAGTTTTGAAACCGGACCCCGAAAAGACGGAAGCCGAACCGCGTGTGGCGCTGAGGCCCAACAAACCGGGACGGCCCATGCGTTACGGACCCTTCATTCTCCAATTGGAGGATCGGGAGGTTTACGGTGTGGATTCAGTGGTGGAAGCGGCCCGCAAAAAAGGATTGTTTCGCCAACCGCCGTACAACGAATACCCCTACGGCGAATCCCGCAGGAAGGCCTATGACGCCCTGAGTAAATTCCGCAAGAAATACATGGCCGTTGCAGCAGACGGCATCGTGACGGACCGACATGGGTCGCCCGCACTCGGGTGGTATGGCCGACGGTGGAAAGCGGCGTTGCCGGATATCTTTTCCAGCCGACTTGCGCGGGAATCCCAGGCGCCGCCGGAGGGGGATGAACGGGCGTTGAAAACCCGGCCCGCGCCGGAGACGGAAGCACCGAGGCCGCCTTCCGTTCCACCCGGAGGAATTGTCTCCATCCTGGTGCATCCGTTTTCATGGCTCTACTCGCGGTTGAAGGCAGGTACCGATGGCCGATAAGAAAAAGTACAACACCACCACGATTACACTGAGCATTCCCCATAAGACCAAGTTGTTCCTGGATCAATTGGCCGCGGACGGTTACAATCGCTCCAACCTGATGTTGAAAATGATCCACATCCTGCACCAGCTGTACTTTACCTATCCACAAATCCCTCTACCGCGAGGCATCGAGCGATTGCAGCAGATGGTAGCGGAAGGGGTATTGTTGAAGGAGTTCGACGAAGGACGCATCGTAAGAAGGCCCGATCTCGAAGGGTGACCCCGCCCGGCTTTTTAAACCCAGCTTCGCCCCTTTTCACGGGGTTTGCTTGCAGGCCGCGACAGAGAATCAGGGTGAGGTCATAACCCATAGGGCTTTTTTCTCAGTACCCAATTGACCTGTTGCCTTTAGTTTCTCGAATAGTTCTTCGCCATATGCCTTTTTGATCAACGGCTCTCTCATATCGAGAATATTTTCATCATAGGCGCCCAGCACCGTGGTCCCCTGCTGATCAAAGAACCGGAAGGGCAGCATGATCTTGAGGTTACGGCGTAGCGTTTTGCCGTTGCGGTCAAGGATGTCGGCGTATCCGCCCGGCTCATGCCCCAAACCGTAAGTCTTTTGCAATTCCCGCTGGACCACGACCTGGCCCTGCCACGGGAGAAAAGCGGTCGTGATCAATTTTTCTCGGTAGATTTCAAAAAATTGCTGCTCGTTTTCTAATGCCTTCGGCCAATCGTCGGTCTTAAGTGCCGCGGGATGCGTGCCGGCTTGTTGGGTCACCAACTGTCCGTCTCGGTTATAAATGCGAATCTCCGTCGAGTAGGGGTCAGCAACCCAGAAAGCATCATATAGGTTTTCGAAGGCGCTGAATGCCGGTGAGACCGGCATGTTATCCAAGGCCGGACGTTGACCGAAACCACCCAAGATCGGAAAGTCGGGCTTCGATCCGTCCACCAAGACATGCCAGGGGGACCGGGGGTTGACCATGGGCACCCCGATAAGGGCCAGGCGGTCTTGGTGGGTCCAGTCAAAAAAACGACCGGGGTAGACCCTGGGGCTTAGCCTGGTCGCAAATTGGAAGACCCCGTTTTGATCGAAAACACGGATTTCACCCCGATCGCAGACAGCAAGTTGGTCGCCGTAACAACGGCCGATCGTTCGGGGGCGAACATATTCACCGGGGCCTTCGCCCTGGCGCCCGATCAGGCGAAGGAAGGCGCCGTCCAGACTGTATTGTGAGATCTGCTGGGCGCCAAAGTCCAGAACAGCAATGGTTTGACCCACCAGAGCCGCATCGTCGACCGCTTTCAACTGGACCTGGGCGTCATCTAACGCGACAAACCGATCGATGACCAGCAAGTCCTCAAGGGCCTGTGCGGCTTGGACACGCTGCACCAGGTCGTCAGGAATGCTTGCGGTGGGTGTCGTTGAAGAAGACGACCCGGCCACAAAGCCGACTTCCGCGGTCCCCTTCAATGACTCCTCTGAAGGGGAACGGCAAGCAAGGCACCAAAGCAACAGCAGGAGGGGGGGCAACGGCTTCATTCGGCACTCCTTTCAGCGTAGGCCGGGTCGATATCCACCACCACAATCAGAGAAACAGAAACCCCATCCTTCCACGCAGTAATCGAAATGTCCAGGAATAACGACGGTCATACAACCACAGTCTATAGTAATTCTACAAACCCCGGTTTTCGTTTTATCGAAAGGGCCCCTACAGCTGTTTTATTCGCTATAATCCTTGGAAGATTGGTTTTCAATCCGCGCCATATCTTTGAACAGCACGTGCATTGCCGGCCGTCGAAGGTGGAAAAATGATTCACTGGATCAGAAAGCTCTTTCAATCTTTCTTTCGGTCTTCCGGGGACGAGCCTGAAAAAGGGGAACCTTCGGGGAGTCGGCATGTCATTCTTCGCGAGATTCGGGAGGAAAGAGATTCCCGGTTTCTGGATGCGACCCTGCATGACGACAGGCTGGAGATCATGGGCCTGGACCGTGGTGACAGTGTTGAGAGGTACTTCGGTGAAAGAGAGTACGAATGGCGCTGGTCCGTTGAAGCGGAGGGTCTTGCCAAATTGCAAGAGGTTCTGGATGTAGATGATCCCGATCAGCTCCTGCCGGCCTTGAAGGCCCGCTTCAGCGGCGAGGCCGCGGCCGGCCTGCAAACGTTTCTCGATACAAACCAGGTTTCCTACAAAGCCTGGTCGCGCACGGGAGATTGACCTCATTTTTTAATGCTTATCCTCCAATTCCGCGTATTTCATCCACCGCGGTTTCGTGGTGTAGGTACTTCAGCTTTTGCCGACAGGGACAAGGGCCCCGGTATCGGGACCCTAAAGGAGACCGTGAGCTTGGTTCAATTGTCCAAGGCGCCCGTGGTTTTGAAGATACTATCGCGTTTGACCAACTGCTCGGGCGTCAGTTCATTCTCTTGCTTAAAGCGCTGTTTGGTTTCCTCTCCATAAACCGCCTCCAGGTAACCCAAGAAAGTCAGACCCAGGGTAATCAGGCCCACCTTTCGGTTTTGGAACCAACGCCACCATACGGGGTTTTTGTTTTCTTCCGATAAAATGGTGTTCAAAGTGCCTTGAATCGGTGACAGTTTGGTGTGAAGAGTATTGTAAAAGTTCAGGTAGGACGGATTGTCCTGGTGATTGACACGGGCGTCCCCGATAAGCTGATTCAACTGCATCAACATATTGTGGACCTTCTCCGTGAGTTCCGTGACCTCAGCGAGGTCCAACGCCTCGATGTCACAGAGGATGATGACGCGAAACGCATCCATGAGGTTCGTGAGCTTGTCCAGGTCGAATTCCTCGTTCGCTTCCTGGGTTTTCGGCCCGGCATAAAGGTCCATATTCAGCGAGGGTAACGTTTCCCGATTGGTTTCACTGCCGTCCGGGAGGAGGTATTCGTTGGTAAAAACCTGCTTGTCATAGGAATAGGCAGCCAATTTATCGATGATTTCAGGACGTGTCTCCTTCGACAGGTCATCGATGATGGTTTGCGGGTCTTCGTCTTCATGTGACACAAACGCGTCCACGATCTCACCGGCAACGACGGTGCAAGCATTTCTCTCGGAGATGCTTTTGACAAAGCCGGCCAATTCTGAAATCGTGGTGTCCACCAGTTCGGTCAGCAGCGGGTCCAGTGCATCATAGCCGGGGACATCGGCGGGCTCGATGTCCTGGCAGGAATTCGAGTAATCGAAAGTGATCAGGCCTTTTTGGATCGGCGCTTCGTGAGAAATCTTGTGCAGGACCACCATGGCGATGATACTGTTGAAATGGTCAACCACTTCCTCGTAGGGGTTAATCACCCTGGCTACAAGCCATTGGGTCACTTCTTCAATAAGATCCCTTTCCAGTTGTTGCTCACGCAACAGATCCTCTTTTTTGCGAGCTTCCGCATCCCTGCGTTTTTGTGCTTCGATTTTTTCTCGTTCGCGCTTCTTATCCGCTTCGATAGACATGTACTCCTTGGAGAGCCTGATGATATTGTGTGTTTCGTTTTCAATGCGCTGGTTCCAGGCGTTGAAGTAGGTAACGGTCAGTGTATTTTCACCATGGAATAAAGATGTGCTGCCGAGTACGTACTGGTGATATTCCTTGAGGGGATCGATCTCGATACTCGTGGTGACAGCGCGCGGCGTATCGGCGTCGCCATGTAATCTCTGAAAAATCTTATCGTCTTCCATGGAGGTTATTTCAATTTCGACCCTGGAGATGAAAAAGAGATCTTTGATGATATATTCCGCGGTGTCTACGGTCCCGATGGCTTCTGCATCCGGTTTCTGTAGAATGTTCAGGTCATGGATGAAATTTTCCCCGGGGAACCGATATGAGGCAATCGGAATGTCGAATTTCTCGGAGATGGGCTTGATGACGGTCTCATACATACCCTTGACAAGTTGGTCGATGAATTCGGTGTTACCGGGATCCTGGAGGCAAAGGCTGTTAAAGCAGTCTTCGATCAACGGGAACGGCCGATCCTTGTACTGCTTAGTTTGCGCCTCATAATGCTCGAACGTTTCCTGAGCATAGAGGAGTTGCTTGAAAAGAATATCTTTCAGATAGCGGTACGTGATCTGAAAAGAGCGGCGAAGGGTTTCTTGTTCGGCTTCGGGCACGTACCTGTTGTGCACGATATCATACAGGCATTGAATGATATGTTGGAATCGACCTTCCATATGGTCCGTCAGTGACGAGAGGCTGCTCCGGCCGCGCTTCAATGTCGTGAGAGCCTTGTCAAGCGTGGCATTCTCACGCACCATGTCGTTTTTGTAACGAAATTCGAGCAGTGTTTTCAAGAAATGCTCCGTCATCTCACTCACCGATACCTCGATGATCTGCGCCAATTCCCCGGTTGCCCGCGCTACCTCCTCCTTGATGACAGCATCGGTGATGCACTGAACGGTGAAACTCTCATGCGCTCTTCGGTCATATTGGTCGATCACGGTGATTTCGATATCGTTTTGCCGGTCCGTTAACTGGATGTCATACGAGAACGCTTCGTCCTGATCTTCCAGACTCACTCTTTCGCTTTGACCGTTGACAACAGCTGTGAATTCCGTAATCTTGGCGTCTTTCACCTGGCTCAGCACAAAGTTGAGTTGGAGAGTGGACGTATTGACTGTTTCCGGCGGCTGTTCAAACTCGATCCCGGCCCTATATTTCAGCAGGTTTTCCAAGCGAGTGATGCGGGCCTTGTAATAAGTGACCTCCGCCGGTGTCGATTGATCGCGAGATTTCCTGATGTTCGCGATTTCCTTTTTGATCGCCGTCTGGCTCTCGAGCAGCAGCAAATCCAGGTGCTGGTCATTGAGCTTGCGTTTGTTGTTGGTAGGGTGGACCAGGATCCCGTCGATGACGGATTGCTTGAAGAGTTGTCGGTAGATCTCGACGAGGTATCCGGCGTCCTTTCTGAATTGCTCCAGGCACTCACATTCAATGTTGTAAGCCTCTGCAGGCGCTGTATTGAGTCTGGTCCAACTCCGCCATGTTTTTTTGACCCCGAACCACCACCATTCGAGCATACCCGCTTCATCTTCGATAGCCGTTTCGGGAACCAGACTGTCCAGGGTCTTCCTTAGTTGGCGCCAGATGATGACCCGCTGGATGATGCCTGATCGCAGGTTTTTGAAGGCAGCCGATTGATGGAGGCGCTGGAAGATGACGTCTACAATCGCTTCGAAAACAGGGTCATAGTATTTTTTGCGGCGGCTGAAGATCACTTCCTTATCTCGGAATACTCGATTCCTCAGGCCCTTGAGCTTGAACATATCGAGGATGTCAAGCAACAGGCACAAAATAACCATCAGCGTGACCGTGACGGCTCCGAACACCCCTTTACTTTCGATAAAGTACCGAGCGACTTCAATGGGTTCCTTGTAGCGAATCTCTTCGACCCTCATTTTGGGAACAACAATGGTCGGCAGGGTCGGCGTCAAGCTCTCGAAAATCGTAACACCGGTGTTGTTCGCAAGGGCATTGATCTCCCCGATCGCGTCCGTGCAATAGTCGGTATATGCCTTGATCTCTGTCTTGAGATGCGCCAAACTTTTATCGAAGGATGCAGAACCGACGGTGAGGGTGACGAACTCCTTTTCAAGGTTGGCGAGCATGATGTTGGCGCGCTCACGGGACAATTTTCCCTCGGCCAACATGGCGAGCTTTTCATCGACCAGACTTAGCCTTGATTTAATCACACCGATGTACTCATCTCTCAGCGTCGAAACGGTCTTGGAGAAATCATCGGTATTTTGGGGCTGGGCAGCAAGCTTTCGAAGCAAAGTACGTAGGGCTTCAACCTTGTTTAAATGTGACTCCGATAAGACGTATTGATTGCTGTCGACGTATGCCAGGCTGCTGCTTGTATGATTCAGGAAGTAGTCTTTGGCATGCCAGTAGTATCGCTTGCCTTCCGCTTGAGAGGTAGATTTACCCTTGAGTTCGGCATCCAGAATCTCATTTTTCAGCCGATTGATTTTATCGTCGCTCAAGGTGTGTTCGATCAGATCGATGGAACCTATGACCTTGGCCTTGGTTGCATCGGCAACGGCGATTGCCTGATTGAGTTGATTGTGGTACTCGGGCTTTTCCCCCAGGATCATGGCGCCGCCCACCGCATTGCTGATGATGGAGAGAACCAGGATAATCAAAGCAATATTCGTTTGGTGGGGTTTCTCCAGATACGCTTTTCTGAGCGCGGTCAAGACGCGGTGACCCGACTCGATAAAGGTGTTGACCCTGTTTTTGGCCGCAAAAATGATCAGAGAGGAGAACACGGCTGCCGTCCCTGACAGCGTCAGCCGTAATATTAGAGAGTCTTCCGGTTGAAAGTCGCTTTTTTGCAACAACCCGCCCAGGAAATTGCTACAAGCCATATAGGTGGTAATACCGGAGAAAACGGCGATCACGGCAGCCATCATCTTTTTGGTGGATGCTTCCCGATGGTTTGCCGATTCAACGGGTTTCGAGTCCTCGGAAGGGATACTATTGATTATTTGATTTCTGGCTTGAGAAATTTCCTTGCAGTTATGTTCCGCGGCCACCAATAATTGGATCTGCTGAGCGGCATTCATCTCCTGACCCTCAGTGAAACTGTAATCGGAAAGATGGCTGATCAGTTCCATTTGTTTTGGCTTGGAAATGTTGTGGAAATTGCTTACCTTGTGTAAGATACGCTCGATCTGGTCCAGGCTCAAATCTCCGGAACCGTTGCCGGCTTTGATTTCTTTGCCGATCTTTCCGGAAAGTTGCTCAAGCTCATCATTATCGATGGACCTATAAGTTAAATCAAATTTTTTCATGGTGGTCATGTCCGGCCTCTATAGCAATCCTTTTTGGGCGGTTGGTAGTGGTTGTGTCGGTTGGCTGAACAGGTTTCCGGATTTAGCCGTAAAAGGCTTTTCTCGATGCCACATGAGTGGGTTCGGGGTTCTCTTCGTCAATGGCGTCATTTTGTACTTTGTAGGGTTGTTGGTTCCTGGTTACGGCGTCCAGTTTCTCTTCAATGCTGTTGAGAAACTTCAAGGTTTCATCGACCGGATGAGGACGACCGCGGCCATCCGAGGTTTGTTGGCGGGCGGCCCCGTCATCGTGGTCATGGAGCGTTTCCCGCCACACGGAAACAGGGTTTTCCAGCTTGTCAGTTTGAGCATCTACTTGCATCGTGGTACGCCTCCTTTTCTCCGTCCGATGCGATTAATTAAGCGATTCCTTGTCGCAATGACATGGTTTGCTACCTGATTTGATGTTGATCACGAGAGCATCGTTCACATCGAATAACCCGTTCACCATGCTCACGTCTTCTTGCGCTTCTTCATTCGTGTTGTAATGACCCCAAGTGACCGCGTACCACTCTTCGCCTTCCTTGGTGAACTTCATCAGGCCGATCAGGTCCGAGCCGCCGTAGTCCAGCTTGAATTCCAAAAGTTTCTTCGCAATGAGGTCCGCATTCTCTTCCCGGTATGCTGCAATCGATACCATGTAGCAATGCCCGAGGTTTTCCATGAAAAGGACGGTGCGTCGTAACTCCAGGTCAAGCAGAGCGCTTTTGTCCGGCAATCTCTCCGTATTTTTCCACTCCACCATGAACACGCGCATTTCCTTGAGCAGTTCTTTGTTGGATTCAAGTTGAAGCTTCAACCTTTCAATTTCGGCAGTCAGAATATCGGATTGGGATTTCCGGTTTCGACTCGGTGTTCGCTTTAATTCGTCAACATCATTCTTTATGTCGTCCAGATACCTCTTGAGGTTTTCCAACTGATACAGTTGGCCTCGGATATCCTCAATGTTATCCTTGACCCTCTCAAAGTCCTTGATTAGTCTGTCAAGAGCTGCCGTTTGCTTCATGATATCGCCGATTCGATCTTCCAGCGGTGTAATTGACATCTTGATAAAAGTGAAAACCGCGATTATAATGCCGAGAACGGCAACAACTAAAATCGTGATCTGAATCCTGTCTCGGTCCCGCTGTATTCTGAAATTTTTATGTTGCATGTTATACGCCCTCATGAAAAGAAAATCCAGGCTCACCTGCCTATAGAGCAAAGCTGGTGCCGGCGAGAAAACAGTCATAATCGCCTGTATTTGGGAAAGAGGTCTTGATTACCGGTAAATTCGTCTGGAAAATCGGAAAGAGTGGCTTCCGGAAAAGAATGGCTCTCCGGTACGAAAAAATAGGTGCCGGGTACGGGTAGAGATCTCCATCAAAAAAGAGTGACTTCCAGGTACAGTGAAGAATCCTGTTACGGTCTCGCGGATTGAAAATTTCAAGTCGCATGTGATGCTCTCATGAAAAGAAAATCAAGGCTCCTCTTCCTGAAGTGCAAAAGAAATGCCGGCATCATCGACTCATATCGCCCATTTTTCCAAGAGGGAGTCCTGTTATCGAGAAGCTTGTCCAGCTTTCCGGATCGAACCCCGTCGCGCCGGGGACACCAATCTTTTTCAGCGCGAAAGCATGACGCCCGGCCCGCCGACAAGATTTCGATACGTTGGTGCGGCCGTTCCGCCGGCCGATCAGTTCCCTGGCGATTCAGACCTGCTTTGCATGAAGGCTCATTCTCGGATTGCTCTGGGTTTGGTGATGTGATATCTTCTAGGTGTATTCCGAATCAACATTTTGGGAGTCAGCTATGCGGCGCTCCAAGGTACTCAAAATCTTTGCCTTTTTGGTTCTCCTGCTGATCGGCGGTTATTGGTATGCGCTACATCGCATGAAGCAGGACGACAAGCATCATGTCCGCTTCTACGAGGCGGGGAAGACCATCGCCACCTTTCTTTCCGATTATGCCGGCGCCTTGAAAAAAGCCGCGGCGGAAGGCGATACGAAAGCCCTGGCGCCCTTTTTTGCCGATGCTTTCGAACAGAAAGAGCGCGGACTTTGGGTTTACGGGCCCGTTCGAGAGGTGGGCGGAGTCCACGCACGCGATTTGACGCGGGTCGGCGACGATCATTTCCAGAAAGCGGATGTTCTGCGCGCCTGGTCCGACTATCTCTCCGATCTGAACTCGGTGACGCGGGTCAAATGCAAGATCGACCTGATTTCCGACCTGGAACCGCATGTCTCCGCGGAATTGACCGTCAAGTTCATCCTGGACGGCACCGACACCGCCGACGAGCCGTTGCAAGACCGGCATTTCTATCGCTGGCGCCTGGTCAATGCGGCCGAAACGCCCGATTACTACGACTGGAAGATACAGGGTGACGGTCTGGTCGAGGGGATACGGGTGATTCGTAGCGGGCCCGTATTCGAACAGGTCGACCTGGCCGCCGCCGGGATCGATTACGTTCACCGGCGCGATCCCAAATTGAATATCCTGGAACACGGACACGAACTGAAGTTCGGCGTCATCGAACACGCCATGGGCGGGCTCAGCGCCGCCGATTATAACAATGACGGCTTGGCCGACCTGTTCTTTGCCGACGGTGTGGAAAGCAAACTCTATCGCAACGAAACCCAAGCTGACGGCTCGATTACATTCGTCGATGTCACCGAGGCAGCCGGTCTGGCCGGCATCGATCAGGCTTCCGCCGCCCTGTTCGCCGATTTCGATAACGACGGTGACCGAGACCTTTACGTGGTGCGCTACCTGGCTCCCAATCTTTACTACCGCCGGGACGGAGAACGCTTTACCGAACACGGGCAGGAAATGGGTTTGAACCAGGTCATCACCTCGGTTTCCGCCACCTTGCTGGATTTCGATAATGACGGGTACCTGGACATCTACGTGGGTGTTAACGGCAATGCTTATGAAGCGTTCCCCCGGCTGCCCATGTTTGCGCGGAACGGCGAGCCCAATCGGCTCCTGCACAACCAGAAGGGACAGGGGTTCAAGGATGTCACCAAGGAGAGCGGTACCGGTGACAGCGGATGGACCCTGGCCGTTGCGGCGGGCGATTATAATAACGACGGCTTTACCGACCTGGTTTGCGCCAACGATTTCGGCCGGAAGAATCTCTACCGCAACAACGGCGACGGCACCTTCGACGAGGTGGCGAAGGACGCGGGAACGCTGGATTTCTCCGGCGGCATGGGCGTACTGTTCGCCGATTTCAACGACGACGGTTTGCTGGATCTCTATACCTCCAACATCAAATCCAACACGCGCTGGTTCGGCAAGGACGTGACCCTGGACCAGTACATGCGCAACGTGGCCAGGACCCGTTATGTGATTACCGATATGTCGGAGTATATGGCTATCTACGATTTACTGGGTACCGACTGGCGACGGTTGGGCCTGGAGGTGGGCGAGGGCAACTCGCTCTTCTACAACAACGGTGATGAAACCTTCCGCGAGTTGAAGGACAGCCATACCAATCAGGCCGGTTGGGGTTGGGCCGTGGCGGCTTTCGACTACGACAACGACACCGACCTGGATATCTACGCGGCGAACGGCTGGATCAGCAACAAGCCCGGTACCGATTTGTGACTACCCTTCCTCAGTGGTGCGGTCGCACACATAGCGGATTACAAAAGGGGCCTTTACTACAGTAACGAATTCGTGGCGGATAACTCGTGGAACGGGTACGAATATAATTGCCTGTTCGCATCGGAGGGTGACGGTCAATACGCGGATGTGGCGCGGCCGGCGGGCGCCGATTGTATCCGGGACAGTCGCGGGGTGGCGATTGCCGACTTCGATCGCGACGGCAGGCTGGACATTGCCATCAACAATAACAACGCCGAGCCCTTTATCTACCGCAACGCCTACGAGGGCGCCGGCGAGTGGCTGGGCTTCCGGCTGATCGGCAAGAAGAGCAATCGCGACGCTATCGGCGCAAGCGTTACCCTGACGGTGAACGGCAAGGCCATGACCCGCTTTGTAGAAGCCGGCTCCGGCTACGCTTCACAGGGGCAAACCACCATCCACATGGGTCTGGGCGTAGATGCCCAATTGGAGCGCTTGGAGGTTCGCTGGCCGAGCGGGCAACACGATACCTTCGAAAAAGCGGTCCTGGACCGGGAAATTCGTTTGGGCAGTCTGGTCACATTGGTTGAAGGCGAGCCCCTATCCGATTCCTCTCCACGTCCGGAATAGAGCATGGCTGACGGAGAGCCGAGACAACCCGGTTTATTCTTCATCGGCCTGGCGGCAGCTTGGGAGGTGCTTCTACCGGCTCGCCGGGAAGGCTATGAGGGCGGCACCTCGGTATTGAGGCGTACCCTGCGGGAGTCGGCCGGCCGGGTATTGACCGGGTTGGTGCGGCCGTCTGCCTGGCTTTGGCTTTTTCGGCTTCTCAAGGATTGTTTGGCTTGGACGGTTCACCGGCTTGCAACAGCGCCCGGCAGCTTGCCCGCCGTTTTTAAGGAATGGCGCAATAAGGTGACCGTCTTCCTGTTGGTGCCCAGGGCTTCCCGTTTGCTGGGCATCGTCCCCTCACCGGATTTGGATCTGAAACCGGCGTTGCAACAAGCCGAAGCGCGTGACCCCTTCAGCGGTCTGTGGTTGCTGGAGGGCCTGGTTCACGATGTTGTGTTCAGTTTTTTTCACCAAAACAAACAACCGAAGGGCGTGCTGCAAGGCAACCTGCCCGAACACATGACAACCGCTCTTCACGCCGGCTTGGGTCTGGCGTTGGCACAATGGGCGTTCGAGCCATGTCGGCGGTCTGACAACGATGTGCTTTTGGAATCGCGCTTGCAACTGTTCCTTGACCTTTGCCGCGAGAATGCCCAAGCCGAAAACATCAATGCATCGCTGGAAAGCCTGGGCGTGTACATCCATGTCTTTCGTCCTTTTCTACTGCACCGGTTGGACGCCGTCCTGGCCGCTCGAACGGATCGGTTGCGAGACTACTTCTGGCACGGCGTGGGACGCGGCGTCTATTTCGCGATGCAGAATGCCGTACCGTATTCGGATCGCAACCAGTTGGCGTTTATCGACCGCAACGCGCCCGATGAGACCGGGAAGCAACACGCTCTGGCCGGTCTGGCTTGGACCTGTGTCCTGGTCAACCACCGTCACCCGGCCGTTATCGATCGAATCTGGATTCAGCCTCACGGGGAGCGACTGAGCCGGGAACCGGGCTTCGCCAGGGGCGTTGCCTGCGCCGCTATGATGCGAGCCTGGATTTCTCCGGACAGCGGCTACAACCGGGCATTGCTGGATTACCGTGGCGGCTGTTACTGGTCCGAACTGGTTGTGCAACCGATCCAACTTGCCCTGGAGAGCGCTTTGCCGATCATCCGTTCAAAGGGCAACTTGTCCGCCGTTTTGGACCATATGACCATCGGCGCCTACCTTCATGCCCTTGTCTGATTAATGTTCTTGAAAACGCGCCACAAAAAAGCCCGACCCGGGGGTCAGGCTTTCCGTGTGACCATATCTTTAGCGACAGCCTTAGAGTTCTTGGGCCGCCTGGCAGTCCGCATAAATCTGCGACCAGGCCAGAGCGCTTTCCAGATCCCCTTCCGCGGTGGCTTTGGCAACCATACTTTCGGCCGAGCCGCAAAGAAGCGGAATGATGAGCGGACCTATAGCAAAACTCGGGGTACTGAAGGCCGCGACGGCCAACATGGTAGCGATTTTCTTCTTCATCGAAATCTCCTTTTTGTGCTTGCTTGAATCTACCTGGACTTTGAAGGCTTACAGATTACCGGCTGCCTGGCAGTCTGCATAAAACTGCGACCAGGCCAGGGCAGTTTCCAAATCACCGTCCGCGGTGGCTTGGGCGACCACACCCTCGGCCGCACCGCACAGAAGCGGAATGATGTTACCCGGGAAAGCAAAACTCGTGGTGCTGAAGGCCGCGACGGCCAACATGGTAGCGACTTTCTTCTTCATCGAAGTCTCCTTTTGTGTACTTGCTTGAATCTACCTGGACTTTTTGGAAAAAGCGAAGTCGCCGGCGGCATGGTTGTAGTACAGGGTGCCGGCAGATGAGTCGCCGACAACTACTGTCACATCCTCTCTTTTCCGTTCCAGGGGGACGCCGTTCTCCAAGAGAACCGCGAATTTCTTGAGTTCCTTCATCTCTTCACCGTAGTTGTCCCGCCACTGATTGAGACTGAAGGAGATTTTTCCGTTGGTGATGATAGGGTTCAACAACATGCGTTGGTAAGGAGACATGCCCCTCTCGGCCAGCATGGCCCTAACCTTGGGCTTGTCGAACATCTTCTTCTTTTGGACGTCTAACACCGGCTCACGATGAGCCCGCAGCAAGGCGGCTTTTTCATATTGACTGTCCAGCTTTTCGATACCGCTGGTGAATGGATTGATGTAGTAAATCGATTCTCCGTCCGAAACCCAATACCCCATCTGTTCCGGGTCGATCTTCAGCGCCGTGACGATGTCAGCCGTTCGGTTTTCCATTTCGCCGACGGCAAGGAACAACCAATCGGCTTTTTTGTAGGTCAACAAGACCATGTTTTCTCTATGGGGATAGATGTAGAACAAGGTCATGCCGTTGAGTTCTTCGCCCGTGAAATAGCCGCTGTAGCTGAACTTCTCGAGAAACCCGCCGTCGGTACCCAGCATTACGATGGAATCGGCATTTCGACTGAGGAGAAAGTAGGCTTCTCTTCCGGCGATAACCCGATCTGACAGTTTGGGAATCCGACCGTCCTCGATGACAACGGATTGTCTGGAATCCGCGTCGAAAAGGATGGTTTCAATCTTCAACCTTCCGACCCAATCCATGGTTGTGAAAAGGGTGGTCCGGTTCAAGGTCGCCGAGGAAACGAGGGTGGCGGTTCCCAACTCATCGATTTCCAATTTTCCCGAACCCGCAACCGAATTCGCGGTGATGCTCAATAAAACCAAAGGGAACCACTTCATCCCAACCTCCTCTTGGATACAAGGCGAATAAGGGTTCTCCGAAGGGTTTCGGAGAACCCATTCTCACTTATCTGCCCAGGGGATCGCAACCCATGTTGTTGTAGACGGTAGACCAGGCCACGGCATCATCGACATTACCGTTCACGGTGGCGGTCCAAACCTGAATGTAGATCTGAGCACAAAGCTCGGAAGCCATAACGGGTGCTACGGTCACAGCCAGGAACAAAGCGGTTAGAATCTTCTTTTTCATTTCTGTTCTCCTATTTTCGGTACTTGCTTTCAAGAGGGGAACCGCTACAACATCTCTTATGGTTCGTCTGGGGAAGATGCCGAGGGGTCGAATCACTCTTTAAAAGGTAACGCGGGTATCTGGAGAAAATGAGGTCACCTTTTTTTCATTTTTTTAAACGGTTTTTACAGAACGATCTCGGAGGTCGTCGTTTCAGCCCGGCGCTTTTGCCAAAGGGCGCCGCCGAAGCCGTCGAGAACCGCGGAGGGGGGGAAGTAGAAACCGCTCTCGCGGTGCCGGCTCGGCAGGTCTTTGAGGATTTGTTCCAGGGCTTGGGTTGCATCGGCGGCATCCTCAGGGGCTCGGGGAATCTCCGCGGGGTCCAGGGAACAAACCGCGTACAGCAGGTAGCCGCCCGGTTTGACATGCCGCCAGGCGGCTTTTGCTATTTCTGCCTGGGTTTGTCTCAAGTTCTGATCCGCCGGGCCGGTTTTCAGGAGCTTGATCTCCGGGTGACGACCGATGATGCCGACACCGCTGCACGGCGCATCGACCAGCACCACGTCATAGGCTTCTTCCGGCAGGTCCAGGGCCCTGGCGTCGCCCCTTTTGGTTTCGAAGGAAAGGCCCAAGCGGTCGCGATTTTGTTCCACCAGCATCAGGCGTTCCGGGGCCGCATCACAGGCCGTCAGGCTCTTCAGGTTGCCGAATGCGGCCAGGTAACAGCATTTACCGCCCGGCGCCGAACAGACATCCAGCACCGTTTCCGGTTTCAGGCGCAAGACCATTTCCGCCACGGCCTGGCTGCTTTCATTTTGCACGTAGGCTCTGCGTTTCTTCAGCATCCAGCGGGGCAGGGCCCTAGTTCGGCGAAAGGCGTGGGGCAGGTACTCCGCGCGTTCATCGCCTTCCGGGGCGTTGTCGTCGATGCACCAGTAGGATAGGACCGAGCGCTTTTGCCAGTCATTCAGCCAGGAATTCAGGGTCTCGGCGCCGTAGGCCTCGGTCAACAGGTTTCGAAGCCATTCGGGGAGAATCGTTTCGGCCGGTTCCAGTTCCGCCCATAAACGATCGCCCTCTTTCTGGGCCGAGCGCAGGACGCCGTTGACCAGTCGGCGCAGGCCCGGGAACTTCAGGCGAACCGTCAGTTTGTTGGCCGTGTCCAGCACCGCGTAGTCCGGGATACGGGTGAAGCGCAGTTGATAAAGCGAAAGCAGCAAAATGCGGCGGACGTGGTGCGGTAGTTTCTTCGCCTTACACAGCGAGTTCAACAGGTGTTCCAGGCCCGGCATGAAGCGGAAGGCGCCGTAGACCAATTCATGAGCCAGGTTGCGGTCTTCCTCTTCCATTTTGAAATCGAGGCGGGCCATGGCTTCGGGCACCAGCAGGTTTTCATGGATGACCAGGTCCATGCACATGACCGCCAGCAGTCTCGGATCGGTAATCGGCTTTTTGGTCATGGCTCAGGACCGCTCGGGTTTGACGGCCCGCGTGGCGATATACAAGGGCATGAAACGGGAAAGGGCATGCCCTTCCCAGTGGTCCTCGTACAAGCCGGTGATGTGGAAACCCGCCGCAAGTTGACCGCCGATTTGGGTTTCCAGGGTGTGACTGAAAACCAGCGGCTCGTTATCGGCGATATAGGCCTGCCGTTCTTCCTCGGTGATATCGGTCAGGTCGGAGAAGGGGAGTTTGTGGCGTACGATCAGTTCGCCTTTCTCGGCGGATTTGTCGTCGAAGATATAAGCCGCGGGGTTGATAAAACCGGTTAGCAAGGCGCCGCCGGGTTTCAAGACGCGGAACGCCTCGCGCCAGACCGGCAGGATGTCCGGGCAGAAACAGTTGGAGACCGGATGTACGATCAGGTGGAAGGTAGCGTCGTCGAAGGCGCTCAGGTCGGCCATGTCGCCTTGAACGGTCGTTAAATCCAGATCCTCACGTTCGGCAACCATTCTATCTTGCGCCAATTGCCCGTCTGAAAGATCGTAGACGGTGACCCTTGCGCCGGCAGCGGCCAGGATGGGTCCCTGCTGTCCACCGCCGGAGGCCAAACAGAGGACGGAAGCACGGCTCAGGTCGCCCAACCATTCGCGGGGGGCGGGTGTCTTGCCCGTCAGTACGACGCTGAATTCGCCTCGGCGCGCTTTTGCGATGATTTCCGGGTCAACCGGCACCGTCCATTCATTAAGATTGGTCACCGCATGGTTCCAGGCGGACCGGTTGTAGGCATTCAAGTCCATGGTTGCTGCCGATTATTCTTCGCGCAGGTAGCAGAGCATGCGCGAGTGAATGGCGGAGGCCACCGGGTCGAAGGCGCATTTAAACACCGCTTTCACGCCCTGACCGTCATAGAAGGAGCCCAGGAAGGTAGCCGGGGCCATTTCCGTAATGGGAAACGGTCGGCCTTGAAGCAGCAAAGGCAACGCATCGGGCGGCAGGGGGATGTCGGGGAAGCGGCTGAGCAGGCTGCTGACCGGCATGGCGAAACGGGCCAGGTTCCCCGGGGTCAGTTCCTCGGGAGAAACACAGTCTTCCACCCTGACCGAACCCACGGCCGTTCGCTCCAAGGTGGTCAGGTGCCCGCAGGTGCCCAACGCCTCGGCAAGGTCGCGTCCCAGTGCCCGCACGTAGGTACCGGTAGAACAAGTCAGGTCGATATGGATGGTCTCGGCATCCACCTTCTTCAGCTTCAGTTGGTGAATGGTGACCTGCTTGGGCTTCAGGGTGACGGCCTGATTGTCACGCGCCAGGTCATAACTCTTGCGGCCGTCGACTTTCTTGGCGGAGAAGACCGGTGGAATCTGGTCAAGGGTTCCGGTAAAAGCCTGCTCGAGCTTGCGCAGCCGTTTGGCGTCGAAGTTGGGAACCTTTTGCTTTTTTTCCACTTCACCGGTGGGGTCAAGTGTATCGGTGAGTATGCCCAGACGCAGGGTTGCGCGGTAGCTCTTGGGCAGGGTGTGCACTTCCTCGGCAAACCGCGTCGCCTTGCCCAAGGCCATGATCAACACGCCGGATGCGAAGGGGTCCAGGGTTCCGGTATGACCCACCTTGAGTTTCTTGGGTGCCTGTTTTCGGATGTGGTCCACCATGTCATGGGAGGTTGGACCCACCGGTTTATTTAGGGGTAGGAAACAAAAAGATTCAAGTTGCATCGTCTTCCTGGTCGGCCGTCGGGATATCCATGCTTTCAAGAATATCGCCGATACGGCGCTCGGCCGTGACATCGGCATCGTAATGAAAGCGCAGTTGAGGCACACGCCGCATGCGAATCTTTTTGGCCAGGAGACGGCGAAAAGCGCCGCCGGCTTTGCCCAGCGCCCGACCCACGGTTTGCGGGTCGCGAACATCGTCCTGGGGCGTGAAACGCACATCGGCGAATTGTAGATCGGAGCTGACCCGAACCCGGGTAATGGTAATGCCCTCCAGGTTCGGGTCTCGCATTTCGAAGAGAACCGCTTCGCTGATGACCTGTCGAATCTGCTCTGCTAAGACGTCGGATCGATTGGGCATGAGTGCTGGTTCCTCGGGGAAAAGGCCGCCGTTTAGAGTTCGGTGGCCTGGACTTCTTCCATGACGAAGAAACGAATTTCGTCGCCTTCTTCGATGTCGCTGTAATCATGGATGCCGATGCCGCATTCGAAACCGGCCTTGACCTCGTTGACATCGTCCTTGAAGCGCTTGAGTGTTTGCAGTTTACCGGTATGGATTTCGTCGCCGCCGCGATACAGGCGAACAATGGCGTCGCGTTTGACCCTGCCGTCGTCGACCATACAGCCGGCGACCTTGCCCAGTTTCGCAACGCTGAACACCTGTTTTACCGAGGCGCGACCAATCTCGCGTTCCTCGAAGGTGGGCGCCACCAGGCCGAGCATGGCGGCTTCGACTTCCTTGACCACCTCGTAGATGATGGAGTAGAAGCGCAGGTCGATGCCTTCGTTTTCCGCCAGGTCCTGGGCCTTGCGTTCCGCCTTGACGTTGAAACCGATGATGATGGCGTCGGACGCCACGGCCAGAAGCACATCGTTTTCAGTGACGTTACCCACGCCCTGACCGACGATGCGCAGGTTGACCTTTTCACTCTCGATCTTGTTGAGGGCGAAAATCAAGCCTTCCACGGAGCCTTGAACGTCCGCCTTGATGATCAGGGACAGGTCCTTGATGTCGGAAGGCTTCAGGTTGCTGAACAACTGGTCCAGCGAAGTGTGCTGGCGACGCAGGTGGTCCTCACGCGCCTGCTCCTTACGGAAGCTGGAGATCTTGCGCGCGGTCACCTCGTCATCGGTAACCTGGAAGCTGTCGCCCGCGGAGGGTACTTCCTGGATTCCCAAGATCTCTACCGGGGTGGCGGGTCCGGCCTCTTCCACGTTGCGACCCAGGTCGTCGTGCATGGCGCGGATCTTCCCGTAGGTCTGACCCGTAATGAAGTGTTGACCCACGCGAACCGTACCGTCCTGAATGACCACGGTAGCAACCGGGCCGCGACCGCGGTCCAACTGGGCCTCGATGACCGTGCCCCGTGCGCGGCGTTCGTTGTTGGCCTTGTAGTCGTTCAGTTCGGCGACCAGCAGAACCATTTCCAGCAGGTCGTCGATGCCGATATTCTGCTTGGCCGAGACCTGGACACAGGGGCTGTCGCCGCCGAAGTCCTCGACCACCAGTTCGTGCTCGGTCAACATCTGTTTGACGCGCTCGGGGTTGGACTCGGGCTTGTCGATCTTGTTGATGCAGGTGATGATGGGCACCTTGGCGGCCTTGGCGTGCTGGATGGCTTCAACCGTTTGGGGTTTGACGCCGTCGTCCGCGGCCACGACCAGGATGACGATATCCGTCACCGAAGCGCCGCGAGCACGCATCTTGGTAAACGCCTCGTGACCCGGGGTGTCCAGGAAGACGATGCGCTTTTCGTTGTAGGGCACGGCGTAGGCGCCGATGTGCTGCGTGATGCCGCCGGCTTCGCCGGATGCCACCTTGGTTTTCCGGATGGTGTCCAGCAGGGTGGTTTTACCGTGGTCGACGTGGCCCATGATGGTAACGATCGGTGCGCGGGGCTCAGTGCCCTCGTCCTCTTCAGGCGCATCGACCAGGCCCCCTTCCTCACGTATCTGGAGATCTTCTTCGAAACTGACGATCTCCGCCAGGTAACCGAAATCCTTGGCGATCTCGATGGCCAGATCACCGTCCAACACATCATTCAGGGTCGCCATGATGCCCTTCTCGAACAGGCGCTTGATGATGTCCTTGGCCTTGCGGTCTACCTTCTCGGACAGTTCCTTGACGGTCACGCCTTCCGAGAGCATGATGATGCCCAACTCCTCGTCGGGCAACTCTACGCGGCTGGTGGTGACCATTTTGATCTTATCCATCTGCTCGGGATGGCGGTTCCTGCGGCTCTTTTTCTTCTTTTTGGCGCCCGGTTTGTGATTACCGAAACGGGCGCGTCCGGGTTTACCCTCGGCAAGACCGGGACCGGGGAAACCCCCTCCTCCTCCGCCGCCGAGCCTGGGGCCGCCGCCGTGTTGAGGTCGACCGCCGCCGGGACGCCCGCCGCCGTGTGGGGGACGACCGCCGCCTTGACGATCCCCGGGGCGTCCGCCACCCGGTCGACCGCCGCCTTGACGATCGCCGACGGGCCGACCGCCGCCTTGGCGGTCCCCACCGGGGCGTCCGCCGTAACGGTCGCCGGGGCGTCCGCCGCCTTGACGGTCGCCGGGGCGTCCGCCGCCTTGACGGTCGCCGGGGCGTCCGCCGCCTTGACGGTCGCCGGGGCGTCCGCCGCCTTGACGGTCGCCGGGACGTCCGCCGTAACGATCACCGGGGCGACCGCCGCCTTGACGATCACCGGGGCGACCGCCGCCTTGACGATCACCGGGCCGACCGCCCTGGCGATCACCTACGGGACGTCCACCCTGGCGATCACCGCCGGGACGACCGCCCTGTCGGTCACTGGGGCGCCTGTCGCCGGGACGATCCGCACGGCGATAAGTGCTTTGCCCGCGACGTTCCCGGTCGCGTTCGGCGCGCATTTCGTCCAGGTTGAGGGTTTTTTCTACCGGTTTGTCGCGTTTGGGCTTCGCCGGTTGCTTCTTGGCCTCGGCAGCCTTTTCGGGAGCAGCCGGTTCGGCAGCCTGAGCCGACGGTTTCTCTGCCGCCGCTTTCGGATCGCTTGCGGCCGCTGCCTTGGGCGCTTCCTCCGGCCTGGCTTCAGCCGGCTTTTCGCCCTCGGCGACCGCCTGGGGCTGCCGCTTTTCCGCGATACTTTGGATGCGCTCTTGAATCTTGCTGCGCCGATCTTTTTTCAAACGCTTCTTCAACGGTTTGTGGACCGCTTTTTCTTCAGCGGGCGCTTCTGCTTGTTCGCCCTCATGCTCCTCGTCCTCCTTATGCCGCTTGATCACTCGAACGGTCATACGGGGTGCGGGTTGGGGCGGAGGCTCCGGCGCTTTCTTCTTTTTGGCTTTTGGCCTGGCTGGTTTTTTGCCCGGCTCCGCCTCGTGATGAGTGACCTCGGACTCCCGGTCGCCGTCGACTACCGTAAGGTCGAACTTTCCGAGAGATGCGCGCAGGGTGTGAATCGCGTGCTCATCCAGCTCGGCGGTTTGCGAAGCCACTCTGATCCCTTTCTTCAGCAAGAGGTTCATCACCTCCTCGGGAGATCTCGAGTACTCCTTCGCAATTTGGTAAACCCTAATCGCCATTCAATTAACCTCCAGGTTATCGCCAAGGCCTGATCGCCTACTCGTCTTCTGCTTCTTCACCGAACTCCTGTTCGTATGCCCTGGCGAGGGCCACAATATTGTCGATATTGTCGCTGAGTTCAGGGATCTGTTTGAGGACCTCCAACGGAGTGTACAGAATGTCCTCGATATAGTGGATGCTGTAGGAAGCCAGCACCTCGCGGTGCTCCTCGGAAAGGCCTTCCAGTTCGGTGAGGGGTACGCCCTCTTCCTCGCCTTCCTCGTCTTCGTCTTCCTCATCCTCGTCGTATTCCTCGTCGCGTTCTTCGCCTTCGATTTCTTCAGTGGCTGCCGCGGTTTCTTCGGGCGCCTCCGCGGATACCACGGTTTCCTCGTCGGTTTCGACCTCTGCTTCCTCGGCAGCGGCAGCGGCAGCGGCAGCGGCTTCTTCTTCCTGGGCCGCGGCGGAAGCCTGCGCCATGCGCTCCATGGCCTCGGCAGCCTCGGCGCGTTTTTGTTCCTCGGTCTTGACCTCGATGCTCCAGCCGCAGAGCTTGGAAGCCAGGCGGACGTTTTGCCCGCGCTTGCCGATGGCCAGCGACAGTTGATCATCGTCCACGATGACTTCAAGGCGCCGGTTTTCCGGGTCGGTCAAGATGACGCGATTGATCTTGGCGGGGCTCAGCGCGTTGGACGCAAAGACCTGAATGTCTTCACTGTAGCGAATGATGTCCAGGCGCTCGCCCTTCAATTCTCGGATGATGCTGCGCACCCGGGAACCGCCCATGCCCACGCAAGCGCCGATGGGGTCTACATCGCCGTCTGTGGAATAAACCGCAATCTTGGAGCGGTCACCGGCTTCGCGAGCGGCGTTTTTGATGACGACCGTCTGGTCGTAAACCTCGGGAACTTCCATTTCGAACAGCTTGATCAGCAGGCGCGCATCGGAGCGGGAAACCTTGACCTGGGGTTCCTTGGTGCTGCGGTCGGCGCCGACGATGACCACCTTGGTGCGGTCGTTCTGGCTGAAGCGCTCGTTCTTGGAGTATTCATCACGGTACATGACGCCTTCGACATTGTTGCCCAGATCCATAATGATGTTGCCGCGCTCGAATCGGCGAACAACCGCGGTAACCACATCGCCCAGGCGATCGGAGAAATCGGTGTAAACCTTCTCCTTCTCGGCATCGCGAACCTTCTGCATGATCACCTGCTTGGCCGCGTGCGCCGCGATGCGACCCAGTTTGGTGGTGTCCTTGGTGAACTGGATCTGGTCACCAACCTCGACCCCCTCGTAATAAAGCGCGGCTTCTTCGAAAGGGATGTGCAACTTGGGGTTGACTACCTCGTCGTTTTCAACCACCTCTTTTATCGCCCAGACCTGCAACTCGCCGGTTTGGCGGTTGAAGCTGGCACCGAAACTCTCGTCCGTTTTGAAGATTTTTTTGGAAGCCGCGATGATGGCTTCCTCGACGGCCGAGATGATGATGTCCGCGTCGATGCCTTTTTCTCTGCTGACCTGATCGATAGCTTGCAACAATGCCGAACTCATGGTCCGAACTCCTAGGAAAAATTAAGTATGGGTTTCAGTGTGGCCTTGGCGATATCGCCGAAGGCAAAGGAATGGATTTGCCCGTTTTCTTCATTGACCACCTCGATCCCCTCATCGGAACAGGTCTTCAGGGTACCCGTTACGGTTTTGGCGCCGTCAGCGGCCTTATGAGCCTTGACGTATACGCGCTCGTCGAGAAAGCGTTGAAAGTGCTCGGGTTTGATGAGCGGCCTGTCGACGCCCGGCGACGATACCTCGATATGGTATTCGGTTTCTACCGGGTCGAATTCTTCCAGCCGCTCGGTGATCATATGGGTCACGGTCTGGCAATGGTCGATGGTCACCCCGTCGGGATGATCGATAAACACGCGGAGAACCCAATCGCGTCCGTGTTTCTTGAACTCGGACAGGACCACCTCAAAGGGCCCGTCGGCCAGGGTATTTTCAACCAGTTCTTTTAATTGCGCCGATTTCGACATCGTTTCCTTTGCTCAGACCAAAAAAAAAGTGGGCTAAAACCCACCTTTTCACAAGGTTTCCCGGGATTGTCTCTTCCTACCCGGGAGCAGATCAATACCTACTCCGCAAAATAGTACGCGAAATGCGAATGAAAAGCAAGCTGCAAGTTAGGTGTCCCTGTGTTTACCCGATAGAAAGCGAAACCGACCGCCGAGAGCGTGCAATTCTCGGGCAGCGCGGGATCGATCGGCTCATCACAAACTCACGAATTTCCCACCTGGTCATCACGAGTTGCGATCGCGTTCCGGGCCCCGAAACGGCAACATGAATCAGGCGACAAGCAGGGAATCTACAGTTTCGCGGACGAAACCCATGATGATCTCCGGATCCCGCTGTTCCAGGGGCAGGGTCAACTGACCGTCCGGGCTGACCGTAATGCCGCGGCGCTCTTGGACCCAATTGAAGATCAGTTCGCTGTTTACCTCCGCGGCCTTGTGAAAGCGCAGTTTCAGGCGGTCGCGCTCCCGTTCCACGGCCAGGATCTTACGGGCGCTGAGACTGATGCGCAGGTCGTGTTCGTCGCAGAGGCGTTCGGTGATGGCGGGCAGGGGGCCGAAGACGTCGCGCAGGGTTTCGCGGATTCGCGTCACCTGTTCGGCGGTCCTGGCCGTTGCCAACTTCTTATAATAGTGTAGGCGTTGGTTGGCCTCTTCGATATAACCGCGAGGAATGGCCGAGCCCAGTTGCAACTTCACCTGGCAGTTCACCTCGTCCTCGATTTTGCCGCCTTTCAATTCTTCCACGGCTTCTTCCAACAGCTTGATATAGGTTTCGTAGCCGACGGCGTGGATGTGGCCTGCCTGTTCGGCGCCAAGGAGATTGCCCGCGCCGCGCAGTTCCATGTCCATCGCCGCGATGCGGAAGCCGGAACCCAGGTCCGAAAACTCCTCCAGGGTGGCCAAACGCTTCCGGGCCAGGGAGGACATGCGCGCCCGAGGCGGCACCAGGAGGTAGGCGTAGGCGGGTCGGTCCGATCGGCCGATGCGACCGCGCAACTGGTAGAGCTGGCTGACGCCGAACAGGTCGGCCCGATTCACGATCATGGTATTGGCGTTGGAAATATCGACGCCGTTCTCGATGATGGTAGAGGCCACCAGCACGTCGATTTCCTTGCGCATGAAGGCCAGCATGACCTTCTCGATGCGGCCGCTGTCCATCTGGCCGTGCGCCATGCCCACGGTACAGCCCGGGACCAGCTTCTTGAGGTTGGTCACCACGGTTTCCATGGATTCCACCCGGTTGTGGATGAAGAAGACCTGGCCGTCGCGTTGCAGCTCGAACTCGACGGCGTTTTTGATCAGGGTCTGGCGCGCCTCGGCCACCGTGGTGCTGATGGCCAGGCGGTTGCGCGGCGGGGTTTCGATGACCGAAATATCGCGAATGCCGCTCATGGACATGTTCAGCGTGCGCGGGATGGGCGTTGCCGACATGCTCAGCACATCCACCTGTTTGCGCATATGTTTCAACTTCTCCTTGTGCGCCACGCCGAAGCGTTGTTCCTCGTCGACGACCACGACGCCCAGATCCATGAACTGCACGTCTTTGCTCAAGACACGGTGCGTACCGATGAGGATGTCGATGTCGCCCTTCGCCGTTTGCTTCAAGACCTCCTTGGTATCCTTCGGCGATGTGAACCGCGAGATCTGGCCGATGGTCACCGGAAAGGCCGAGAAACGGTTGCGGAAGGTGTGGTAATGCTGGAAGGCCAGTACGGTAGTGGGACAGAGCACCGCGACCTGCAAGCCTTCCATGACCGCCTTGAAGGCCAATCTCATGGCGACCTCGGTCTTGCCGAAACCCACGTCGCCCACCAGCAGGCGGTCCATGGGCCGGTTGGATTCCAGGTCGCGCTTGATATCGGCAACCGCCGCCAACTGGCCGTCGGTGGGTTCGTATTCGAAAGCGTCCTCGAATTCGCTTTGCCATTCGGTATCCACGCCGTATTTCCGGCCGCCCACCACCTGCCGGGCCGCGTACAGCTTGATCAACTCGCCCGCCATTTCGCGCACGGCCTTCTTGATCTTGCTGCGGGTCTTGGACCAGGAAATGCCGCCCAGTTTGTCCAGGCTCGCGCCGGAGGTATCGGAGCCGTAACGCTGGATCAGGTCCAGCTGGTTCAGGTTGACGTACAACTTCTGGTTGTCGCGGTACTCCAACGCCATCATCTCATGGGTGGCCCCGCCGGCATCCATATCCACCAGGCCGATGAAGCGGCCCACGCCGTGGTCCAGGTGCACCACGAAGTCGCCCACCTTGAGATCGCGGAACTCGGACTGGAAGATCTTCTTGCCCATCTTGGCCCGGCTGCGCGGCTTGCCGGATTTGGAGAAGACGTCCTGCTCGCTGACGACGACCAGGTTGAGATCGGGCCAGGAGAAGCCGGTCTCCAAATGACCCAAGGCCAGATAGAAACCGGGTTTCAGGGTATCGGGCAGCGGGAACTGCAACTCCCGGTAATCCTCGCCGTCCTCGATCAACATTTCTTCGAAGCGCTTGCGGATGCCGGGCGTACGGCAGACGAGTACAATGGCCAGGCGTTTGGCCTGGGGCCGCCAGTGGGTGAAGAAGCGGGCCACGTCATTTTGGTAGTGAGGCACGGTCTGGGTGGCGTAGTCGCGGTCGACAACGTCCAGCTTCAACTGGCGCGAAGCCAACACCGTGGCTTCCTCGGGGAGTTGGATGCGGCGCGGATTCTCGGAACCGTAGGTGGCCGAGAACATGGCGGGCACGGCGACGTCGGGGTAGATGGCCTCGATCTGTTGTTCCAGGTGGGAGAGGAAGATTTCCTGTTTGTCGGCGGTAGTGTCCCAGTCGTCCAGGTAGACTTGGAAGGGGCCGTCGATGAGATCGAAAAAGCGAATGGTTTCCTTGCAGAAAAGGGGCGTCCAGTGCAGGTACCCGGGGAAGCGGCCGCGGTCGCGCACCTGGGCAACCAACTCCAGGAAGTGGTCGCGGTGGTCGGTCTGGTTCCACAGCGAGCCGCCCTTGGTGCTGAAGGTCGCCGCCCGTTCGGGGGTGATGGTCCATTCGAAAAGCGGCAGGATGGTCACGGCGTCCACGTTGCCGCTGCCGCGTTGCGTGGCGGGATCGAAGGTGCGGATTTCTTCCAACTCGTCGTCGAAGAACTCCAGGCGATAGGCCTTTTCATCGGTGAAGGAGCAAATGTCCAAAATGCCGCCGCGGCGGGCGAAATCACCGGGCTGGCTGACGATATCGCAACTCAGGTAACCCATCACGGCCAGGTTGCGGGCCAACTCGGCCAGATCGTACTGACCGCCCTCCTCCAAGAACAATTGGGGCGACAACATGAGCTCGGTGGGCGGGATGGGCTCCAGGAAACAGCGGGCGGTGGTGACCAGATAATCCCAGTTGCCCTCGTGCAGGGCCTGGAAACACAGCAGGCGGGTGCGGCGGGTAGAGGGGTGAACGGGCGCAAAGGAGAAAGGGCCGGTGTCCAACGAGGGCAACACCAACACGCGGGCATCGGGCCGAAAGCTGCTGACCGCATGTGCGGTATCGGAAAGCTTGCGGTCGTCCGGGGCAACTACGACGCACTTGCCGCCCAAGGTGGTCAGATGATAGACGCCGGCGCTGCCGCGCAACCCGTGAAGGCGGATTTTTTCACAGCCATATAGATCGAAACCGGTCATGAACCACTCCTGCCAGGACCTTTATAACCCGCATTGGATTCCCAATCAAGCCAGTGGAGCGACTTCGAAGCGCTTCTTGCGCCAACCCGGGGCGTAGGCGACCAGAACGATGACGAAGCGATGCTGCAATTCCAGGTCGGGCCAGTTCTTTTTAAAGACGGGCACCAGGCGCAACAAGCGTTGCTTTTGATCGTAACCCACCGTGTCCGCGGCCTGGAGATCGGGCTCCTCCCGCCGGGTCTTGACCTCGACGAACAAGAGACGCCGCCAATCGGCCATGATCAGATCGATCTCGCCGTGACCATGCCGCCAGTTGACGGCCACCTTGTGATAACCGCGCCGATGCCAGTAGCGGCGGGCCAGGTACTCGCCGCGTTTCCCGGTATCGCCGATCCAAAACGGAAAGGGCATCAACCAGCCCCGAATGAACTCGACCAGCATAAAAATCATGGACGTATTCTAGAGAGGAACCGGGTTGGGTTCAAGTAAAGAAAAAGACGACCGGGAAGGCGGGAACGACTTCTGGATATGAGTGACTCATTTTTGACCTCGAATGGCATGAGTTTGCGCGGACGGGGAGGCGCTTGACGTGAGCGAGCAGGGCGTCGTGCGGTATGGTGACTGAGTTGTTTTTCACTCATCCAGCCGGCGAGGGTTTTCATCGTTTCAGCACAAAACAACCCCGAATTCTCGACTTAACAACTAAAAACAGCTGAATTGGGGTGCTTTGAGAAGGTGAGCCTTGGTTAACTGCCTGATTTGTTGATTTTCGTTGTCAGGAGCCGAGATATCTCGGCTGATTTCTCGATACTGAAAGTCGGAGAGCAAAGAATCAGTCCTCATTCTTTGCGCACCGAAAGTTCAGGGTCAAAGAATCAGTTCTCATTCTTTGCTCCTGACTTTTCCGGGTCAAGGACCCACAACTGATTTCTTTCACATTACTTTTCCGTGCGCAAAGAATCAGTTCTCATTCTTTGCTCCTGACTTTTCCGGATTGAAAAATAAGGACTGATTCTTTGCTCCTGACTTTTCAGGATCGAGGAATCAGCCTTGAAACCTTGACACCCTATTTTCAGGAACAACCAATGACAACGAGATTTCAGTGCCTCGGTTTTCTCACGCGGCAACTGAATGACATCACGGTTTCGGATGGCCGACAGGTTGATCACGTCTGACTCATGTGCCGGGCGAATTCAAGTAGCGGGAAAACCTGCTGCCCGGATAGGTTCGGACAGGCGGATCAGGTTTCCTTCCGGGTCTTGGATGACGGCGGTTTGCTTGCGCAGTCCCCAATCCCAGTTCATCGAGGCGGGGATTCCCTCGCCGGCAAGTTTGTCGAGCAGTTGGGGTAACGCCCTCGTGGTAAAGCCCATCCCGCGAAATCCCAGCGGCAATTCGTCATGCTTCCGGTGGGAGATATTTTTGGTCTCGGCGTCCCACTTGTGTTGTAACTCCAAGGTGCAATAAGGCCGTCTCCAGAGCCATTCCCGGTTTTCCACGGCATCCGGGTCGGCATGGGGCGGCGCTTCATCCGTGCAGGCGAGGAAGTACAAGGTAAAGCGATGCGGGGCTACCACCTGCCTGGAGAGCAGTTTCATTCCCATCAGGTCCCGGTAGAAGTGGAGCATAGGGCCCGGATCTTCAATGCGTAGGGTGATCTGCCCCAGGGTCGGCGTGCTGCCCAACGGGTGGGGTTCCGGGGGCGCGGGGCGAAAGTTTTGCGCAAAATCATGTTGAAGCAGTTCGATGCAAAAACCGGTTGGGTCCTTCAGGTGGCAAAGATAGCCTATATCGTAGAACTGCGCGGGTTCGCTCACCTTGACGCCGGCGTCCAGCAAACGCCGACGCGCCCGATCCACATCGCGAAGCGTGATACCGATCTTCCAGTAAGCATCCTGTCTGCTTTGGGTATAGACGGCTTCGGTGTCCGTCACCGTATCTGAGTGATGAAACTCAAGCAATGTAGCGCCGTCATCTTTGTTCAGGAGTGCAGAACCCGAGCCCGCAAAACCCATGAACAAGCGTCGTTCGGTTCCGGCATCGGTGGTTCGTTCAACCCGGTCCACCAGGACCATGCCGAACCGCTCTCGATAAAATGCCGAGGTTTTTTCGGTATCCTTGATAGAGAGAATATGATGACTCAGCCATGGTCGCACTTCTTTATTCATTTCGCTTCCCGATTCGCGTCCGCGCAAATGTATCTTACAAGGAGCCGCATCAAAAACTGTCACTACTGATAATATGGCATGAACCGTCTCGGTACGGAACCTTATACCAGGCAAGGAGAGAATGGGACCTTTTATTTCCCGATCCCGTCTTGCTTTTTCAGGATAGCGAAACACCACCTTTTAAGTTGTAAGTCAGTGATTTCGGCTAAGAGTGTAAACTAATGTGCCGGACAGGCTACTTCCACCCGAGTGGCACTAGCCTGTTCCGCGAAACATGGCACTTCCACTCCGGTGGGGCCGGCCTGTTTCGCGGAACATACTACTTCCACTCCAGTGGGACTGGTCTGTTCCGCGGAACGCACCACTTCCACTCCAGTGGGACTGGTCTGTTCCGCGAAACATACCACTTCCACTCCAGTGGGACTGGTCTGTTCCGCGGAACATATGACTCCCACTCCAGTGGGACTGGTCTGTTCCACACGAATAAGTTGTTAAATCGACCGGGAACAGCTCCTTTGTGTTGAACTACTCATTTTTTGCACCAGGGTTTAAGGTGATCGCGCGAGAGGGCCGGGTTCCGGAACACGAAACCTCAAGGTCTCGCCAGGGATACCTGGTTTCTCTGGAGCACATGACGGCACCCGGAAGAGGATGAGCGGTTTTTTCGCCGAATGAGTCCAAGGGAGACCCCAGGTAAGTAGGTTTTCGGCCGAGGGTTTTTACTTGTACCTGGAAACCACTTCTGAAAAAATTACGGGGCTTGGGAATCCAATGGTATTCCGGCTTGTTCCAATTTGCGACGCAGCAGGTCGCGCTCGGCTTCTGCAGCTTCTCGTGCTGCCCGTTCTTGGGTCAGAGCGTTTTCTACCCGCTCGGTCTTGGCTTTTTCCCGCTCGTAGGCGCCTTCCCAAAAGTTTTCAAGGCGTAAGGCATCCAGGCGCGATTCATACAACAGGTAGTCTTTTTCGTGCTCAGTAAAGCCCTGCATGACCATCAGCGCCTCCCTGATTTCCGGGGTATCCAAATATTCCGGCACATTTTCCGCGGTGAATTGCCTGCCGTTCTGAAAGAAGTGGAGCCAACGATCACCGTCATTCATAATTTTATCTGCTTCAGGTGCATTTGGCAATTGTAACAGGTGAAGGTGGAGGTCTTCGGTTAGGACCAGTTGGCGCTCTCGGTCATAAAACATGAAGTGCAGATAGGGATCGTGGACCGCCGCGAATCGTTTGGCGCCCAGAAGCCAGATTCCCGTCACCGGTTTCAACTGGTGGTATTGGTCGCCGCTTTTCAACTGGGACTTCAACATGGCGGCCAGGGTATACAGCATGCGCTTGATCAGGTCGTCGTGAAGGGCTATTTGGATCTCGATCTGATATCGGTTCCCTGTCTGGTCCTTCACCTTGATGTCGATAATCGAGTATTTGTCTCCTTGAAACTCACACGGGTTGTAGGGATTCAAGAATTCGATGTCCACGATGCGCTTATTCGCGGGCAATTTGAGCACATGGTTCAAGAAATGGGTCGTAAGCGGTTCGCGTCCGCGAGACCCTAGAATGGCTTTGAAAATACAGTCGATACGGGGGTCAATATTGCGTTTTGTCATACGGTTCTCCGGCCCCTCCAAAACGATGTCCGGCGCATACGCCGACCATAGAACCATAATACGGCCAGGACTTTAGAAGCCGAGGCCGGTGTGTTCCGGGATATTACATCGGTGGAAACCGAAATGCCAGGATTTTTTTAAATTAAATTTAATTTTGCCAGGGCCTTACAGGAAATACTGGGGTTATGGTTGATAAAAAAGCCAGGGACATTCCAACAAAGTAGGGCTTCCAGTTATAACCGGTTCTGTGTAAGGCAAACTGGTTCTTCGTAAAGGTCGCTGCCCGCCTTCCGGGTGAAATACACGATCTTTTCAGATGAAGAAGCCAATTTGAATCAGCCGGAATTACGAGATATTAAGCCTGGCGCGTCTAAGCTGATTATCTCAAGGTTCTTACCAGCAATTAGTCCCTCGGAAAGTTCTCCAGATATATAGGTTCTCGGCCGAGAACTTCTATTTGTACCTGGAAACCACTTCTGAAAAAATTACGGGGCTTGGGAATCCAATGGTATTCCGGCTTGCTCCAATTTTCGGCGCAACAGGTCACGTTCAGCTTCTGCCTGCTGGACCTTGGCTTCTGCAGCTTCCCGAACTGCCCGTTCTTGGGTCAGGGCGTTTTCTGCCCGCTCGGCCTTGGCTTTTTCCCGCTCGTAGGCGCCTTCCCAAAAGTTTTCAAGGCGTAAGGCATCCAGGCGCGATTCATACAACAGGTAGTCTTTTTCGTGCTC